>CAZEJZ010000381.1:0-3735 GCA_964512415.1 uncultured Opitutaceae bacterium | reverse complement strand
CGTCGCGCAGCGACTGGTCCGGCGGGTCTGCCCCGCCTGCGCGCGGTCCCCCCAAACCGAGCTGTCGGCGGCGGCCTGCACCGCGTGTCGCGGCACCGGTTACGCGGGCCGGGTGGCGGTGGTTGAATTACTGCGGGTGGATGACGCGATGCGTGCCCTGATCCGTCGCGATGCCGGTGCCGACGCCCTGCGCGCCGCCGCAGGTGCGGCGGGCATGCGGACGCTGGCGCAGGACGGTCGGGCGCGGGTGCGCGCCGGCCTGACCACTCCGGACGAGCTTTACCGCATCCTCGGTTCCACCTATTCCTGATACCTATGAACTACGAAATGAACGACCTCCTCGAGTTGGTCGTCGATCAGAACGCCTCCGACCTCCACTGCCAGGTGGGGCAGCCGCCCACCCTCCGGATCAGCGGATCGATGGTGCCCATCGAGGGGCCCAACCTGACGCCGGAGGACACGGAGAAGCTTGTGCTCTCGATCAGTCCGGACTCGCACGTCCAGAATCTCAAGCTGAACGGAGGCGCCGATTTCGGCTTCGCCTACCACGACCGCGCCCGCTTCCGCGTTTCCACCCTGAAGTCCAAGGGCAGCTACGGATTGGTGCTGCGTCAGATTCCGAATCGCATGTTCGGACTCCGCGAGATCGGCCTGCCCGACCGCGTCCGCGAGCTGCTGTACCGGCCGCGCGGACTGATCCTCGTGACGGGACCGACCGGCTCCGGCAAGACCACCACGCTCGCCTCGATGGTGAACTACATCAACGAGAACCGCGACGGGCACATCATCACGATCGAGGACCCGATCGAGTACTACCACTCGCACAAGCAGTGCGTCGTCACGCAGCGCGAGATCGGCGTGGACGTGCCGTCGTTTTCCGAGGCGATCCGGCGTGCGCTCCGTCAGGATCCCGACGTCATCCTTGTCGGTGAAATGCGCGACCTCGAGACAATCGAGGCGGCGATCAGCGCGGCGGAGACCGGGCACTTGGTGTTCGGCACGCTGCACACGAACAGCGCGGCCCGCACGGTGGACCGCATCGTCGACGCGTTCCCCGCGAACATGAAGGACATGGTCCGGACGCAGCTCGCCTCGTCGCTCGTCGCCGTCATTTCCCAGGTGCTCTGCAAGAAGAAGGGAGGAGGCCGCATCGCCGGATATGAGATCATGGTGAATACGACCTCGATCGCGTCGCTGATCCGTGACAACAAGACGTTCCGCATCACCTCGGACATCCAGACGGGCGCGAATCTGGGTATGATCACGATGGATACTCACCTGATGAGCTTGGTGAACCGCGAGCTGGTCTCTCCGGACGAGGCGATGGAGAAGGCGCAGGATCCAATCGTGATGCGCGAGAAACTGCAGCAGCTCGGTCACACCCTGCGGACGCTGTAGTCCTGTTCGCGATGGAGTCGGGAGGGTCGACGCCGTCGCCCGCCGCCGCCTGGCTCGATCTCCTCCTCGAGCGGGCGCTGGCGTCCGGGGCGGTGGACGTGCATTTCGAGCCGGACGGTGGAGGCCTGTGCGTCCGCCTGCGGGGAGCTGACGGATGGCGGGAGGAACGTGTTCCGGGGGCGATCGCGGCTCCGGAGATCGTGGCGCGGATCAAGGTGCTCGCCGGGCTGGATCCGAACGAGCGGCGTCTTCCGTTGGACGGCCGCTTGGCCTGGCACCGGGGTGATCGCTCCGCTGACTTCCGGGTGGCGACTTTGCCTTCCCTGCATGGCGAGGTGGTGGCGCTGCGGGTCCTGCAACGCGGCGTGGCGCCGCCGCAGTTGGGGGCGCTCGGCCTGAGCGCGGCGGCCGAGGCACGCGTGAAGGCGTGGCTGGCGCGGCAGCGCGGCCTCATGATCGTCGCCGGACCCACGGGCGCGGGAAAGACGACCACGGCCTATGCGGCGCTGGGATGCGTCGATTCCGGGCGGGGCAAGCTCATGACCGTTGAGGACCCGGTGGAATTCCACCGGGAGGGGTGGATCCAGATCGCGGTCGATCCGGAGCAGGGACTCACCTTTGCCGCAGTCCTGCGTGCGCTGCTGCGGCAGGATCCGGATGTCATCTTCGTGGGGGAGGTGCGCGATGCCGCGACCGCCGCCGTGGCGGTGGAGGCCGCCCTCACCGGGCATGGCGTCGTGGCCACGCTGCATGCCGCTTCGGTCGAGGGCGCGATCGTTCGGCTGCTCGATCTGGGGGTGGAACCGTTTCTCCTCGCGGATGCTCTGACCGGCGTGGTGGCCCAGCGCTTGATCCCTCGCCTCTGTCCCGCCTGCCGCGTCGATGTCCCCTGGCCCCGGGAGCTTGACCTCGCCGAGGGCCTTGGGGGGAAAGCGAAGTCGGACGTGACGGCGGAGCACCCCCGTGATCGAGGCGCCGGATGCACCCGGTGCGCGGGCCTCGGGGTCATCGGACGGGCGGGTTTCTTCGAGGTCGTCGAGCTCACCGCCCGGATTCGCGCCGCTATCCTGCGCCCCGATGACCTCGGCGCCTTGCGCGGCGCGATCGTCGCGGAGGGCGGGGTGTCCCTGCGCTCGCAGGTGCTGCAGGCGGCAAGGGGTGGGGAGGTTGCCGTCGCCGAGGCCTGGTGCTGGCTCGATGAGGAGGTCGCGGTGGCTGAGGCTGGCGCGCGGTGACGCGGCGCCACTTCGCGGCAGGCGGGGGCCGGATGGGGTTGCGTTGGGGGCGCCGGACGACGCAGGCCCGGTTCAGCTTGGCGGGAAGGGCAGGCTCGCTAGGCTCCTGGGTCGAGGTTCAACCCCAACCCCCGTGTCTCATGCCTGCGCTGAAGCGTATCCTTTCCTGCGTGTTCCCGGTCGTGATCTTCGGGGGGTGGCCGGCGGGCCTGCTTGCCGCCACCGAGTCGGCCGTGCTGCGGACGGACTTCATCTATGAGTCGGGACCGTATCCGGAGGTCCATGCCGCGACCCTGGCCGAGACGTCCGGAGGACTCGTCGCGGCGTGGTTCGGCGGGACCCGCGAGAAGCACCCGGATGTCGGCATCTGGTTTTCGCGGCGCGAGGCGGGTCGTTGGACGACGTCCATGGAGGTGGCGAATGGCGGGCAAGCTCCCGGCGCGGACGGGAGCGTCGTGCGTCACCCCTGCTGGAATCCGGTCCTGTTTCAGCCTCGGACGGGTCCGCTGCTGCTCTTCTACAAGGTCGGTCCGTCGCCGCAGACCTGGTGGGGCATGGTCATGGAATCGACCGACGGCGGTCGCTCCTGGTCTCGTCCGCGTCGGCTTCCGGACGGCATCCTCGGGCCGATCAAGAATCATCCCATTCAGCTGCCGAACGGTGACCTCCTGGCGCCCACCAGCCTCGAGACCCCGGAGAAGCCGAGCAAGTGGTCGGTTTATTTCGAGCGTTCACGCGACCTCGGGCGGACGTGGGAGCGGACGGCACTGCTGAACGACGGCGTGGAGATCCAAGCGATCCAGCCGAGCTTGCTGCGTCTGGGGGAGGGGCGCCTGCTGGCGATTGGTCGCACCCGTCAGAATCGGATCTTCGAAGTCAGTTCCGACGATGGGGGTGTGACCTGGGGGCCGGTGACCCTGGGGCAGCTGCCCAACCCGAACTCCGGGACGGATGCGATCACGCTGCGCGACGGGCGCCATCTCATCGTCTACAACCATGTCGGCGGCGATCCCGGCAAGTGGCGAGGCCTCCGCACTCCGTTGAATGTCGCGGTCTCCCGGGATGGGCGTCACTGGCAGGCGGCTCTGGTGCTGGAGAGCGA
>CAZEJZ010000380.1:0-3742 GCA_964512415.1 uncultured Opitutaceae bacterium | reverse complement strand
TCCGGCCTGCTCGGCGGCCGTCCGGCCCCCGGCTACCTTGAGGAGGAAGGAATCGCGTCGGCCTCGGCCACCGAGACCTTCGCGGCGATCCGCCTCTCGATCAACAACTGGCGCTGGCAGGGCGTGCCCTTCTACCTCCGCTCGGGCAAGCGCATGGCCCGCCGCGTGACGGAAATCGCGATCCAGTTCAAGCGGCCGCCGGGGACCTTGTTCGCGGAGGGCGATCGCTTCAACCTCGCCCCGAACACGCTCGCCTTCCAGATCCAGCCCGACGAGGGACTCAACCTCGTGCTCAACGGCAAGGTGCCGGGCCTCGAGACCCGGACCCAGCCGGTGAAGATGAACTTCCGTTACAGTGCCACCTACGGTTCGAACACGCCGGAAGCCTACGAACGCCTCGTGCTGGATGCGATGATCGGCGATGGCACCCTGTTCATCCGCGGTGATGAGGCCGAGACCTCGTGGCAGCTCTACACTCCGGTGCTCGAGGCTTGGGCGGCGGCGGGACGTGACGGCATGGACGCCTACGCGGCGGGCTCATGGGGCCCGGCGGTGGCGGATGCGCTCATGCTCCGCCCGCACCACCACTGGCGGAAACCCTGAGCGGGACCGGCTCCATCGGATCCGCCATGTCTGACGTCTTTAATGCCCTGCCCGGGGTGGAAGTTGCACCCGACGCCATCACGCGCGGCCTCGCCCAGCTATGGGCGCGCGAATCCAGCGAGGCCGTGGGAGCGGTCGAGGACGTCCGCGCGACGCAGCTCAATCTGGTCCTCCATCTCGGCTTCGGTACGACGCCTGAGGACGGCTGCGCCCAGTTCGAGACCGCGCTCCACTTCGCGCGGCGCTACCCTTGTCGCGTGGTGCTCCTCTGTCCGTTGCGCGACGACGCCGGCGCGCATGGCTTGCGGGCCAAGATCTACGGCGAGTGCTTCCTCGGTCGGGCCAGAGGTGACACGCGCTGCGTCGAGTTCGTGGCGTTGAGCTATCCCCGGGCCGCGCGCGCGTACCTGGAGAACGCGGTTTCGATCTGCCTCTCGGCGGACCTGCCCTTGTACTACTGGGCTCACCGCTTCACCTTCAGCTCGAAGCTGGCCGACTACCAGTATCTCCTGCGCAGCTCCCGCCGCTTCATCCTCGACTCGGCCCTGGTGCCGCCGGACGCCTTGACGCACCCTTGGCCGCGCCCGGATGCGGTGCGCGACCTGGCGATGGCGCGCTTGCTCCCGGTCCGGCAGTCGATTGGGCAGTTTCTCGCTGGGACGGCGCCGGCGACGCTGGTGGCGGGATTGGACTCGTTTTTCGTCGAGGCGAATCCCGCCCTCCGGGCGGAGGGCGAGGCGTTGCGGCGATGGGCGGCGGAGCGTCTCGTGGCCTGCGGAGCCCCGAGCGAGCGGATGCGCGGAGAGGTGCGTCTGGTGGAGCGGGGCGATGAACGTGCGCTGGCGCTGGAGTTCTGCTACGGTGGGGCGCAGCGGTTCCGCTGGCAGGGAGATTTGCACTCGGGGCAGGGAAGCTTTTCCGCGCAGCTCGGAGGCGGCGTGATCGACTTGCCGACGATGGTGAGCCTGCTGCCGCCGGACGTGGCGCTGGCGGAGGCGATGTTCTTCTGAGCGGCGCGCGATCCGACGGCCGGGCGATTTCCATGGACACCCACACTGAGTATGGCCGCGTCGTGATCGCGCCGCGCGAGGAGCTCTTCGCGCAGGTCGTCGCCTTGGCCGAGGCACAGCGGACGCGGCGGGCGTCGCGTCATTTCACGTGGGCGCTCAGCGGCGGTCAAACGCCGCAGGACTGGTGTCGCTGGGCCGCGCAGCGCGGAGCCCTGCCGCCGGAACTCGTGGCGGAGACCCACTTCACGGTCAGCGACGAGCGCATGGTGCCCCTGAACGACGCGCAGAGCAACTTCGGCAACGCCGAACGCCTCCTGCTCACGCCCCTGGGAGTGCCGCGCGAGCATCGTCACCCCTGGGTCGTGGCCTACGAGCCGGCGGCGGCGGCGGAGGCCTACCGGCGCACCTGGCTGATTCTCGCGGGCCCCGGCGCGTCCTACGACGTGTGCATGCTTGGGCTGGGCGATGACGGTCACACGGCGTCGTTCTTCCCGGGCACGCCGCTGTTTGCCGACGACGGCGGGCTGCCGTTCGTCGCCGTGGATGCGGGAGCGAAGGGCTGGCGATTGACCATCACTCCGACGGGCCTGCGCACCTGCGGTGCGATCATCGTGATGGTCCTCGGGGCCGGCAAGGCTGAGGCGTTGCGGCGGGTGCTCCTTGGCAACGAGGAGTGGAGTCAGGTCCCGGCCAAGATCCTCGCGACGGTCTCGGACCGCGTCACCTGGCTGGTCGATGACGCGGCCGCGGCGCGGCTCTAGGCTAGGTTGGGGCCGGAGCCTCCGGCTGGGCACCGATTGATGTGTCCGTGTCGGTCCTGGCTTGGAGCCAGTGCTTGAACTCGCGGATCTGCCGGGGGCCGCCGAGGACGAGAAGTTCGTCGCCGACCTCGAGCGTCTGGTCGGCCGGAGGGTTGATCCGCCGCCGGCCGAGGCGGCCGTGCCCGGCGATCAGGACGCCGGCGTGACGATGGATCTGCAGTTCGGCCAGCGTGCGTCCGACGTGGCTTCCCGGGGGTACGGGCAGCGTCTCGAGGCGCGCTTCGTCGAAGGCCGGGGTGGCGGTGGGAGGCGTGAGCGCGGTCAGGGCCTCGCGGGCCCGCTCGATCTGCTCCCGGGTGCCGAGCAGCAACAGGCGATCGCCGCCGTAGAGGACCTGATCGGGCTCCGGGGCGACCAAGGTCGAGCCGTGCCGGTGGATCTCCATGATGGAACAGCCGAAGCGGGATCGAACGCGGAGTTCGGCGATCCTGCGCCCACCGCAGGCCGCGCCATCCGGCAGTACGCACTCCTGCACGTTGATGTTCCAGTCGCTGGGCGTCGCCAGCCAGGAGGGTTTGGCCCGCGTCGCGGCATCGCCGCCGCCGGCGGCTTCCACGGATGCCGGGGCACGGAAGACGTCGCTCAGCGTCTCCTCCCACTGGCTGTGCCAGTAGATCATGCGGCGGGAGAAGACGGCGACCGTGCCGGCGAGGATTGCGGCGACGATCAGCCAGGCCCAGCGCGGCAAACTTTCCGTCGGCAGGATGCGCCCGAGCCACGACGCCATGGCGACGGCGCTGACCACCTTGAGCGCGGCCTCGATCACCTGACCCGGCAACCGCGTGTGCCGCGCGGCCTCCTCCGAAAAAATCATTCCGACCGCCGCGAGGTTTCGCCAGATGGCGATCAGGGGTGCGACCACCACCAGTCCGATCACGATCCAGAACACCAGTGTCACCCGGCCCGGTGCGAAGTCCCGCAGCCATCCGCTGGCGTGGATCTCGGCAAGCATGCGTTCCGAGAAGATCAGCAGGCCCGTGACGAAGAGGGCCTCGAGCCCGATCTGGATCAGGCGGCGCTTGCTGAGCTGCCACCACTGTCCGCCGCGGACCGCACTGAGCTGGTGCAGCCAGTCGCGGTAGGTGTCGAACACGCGGGTGAGCCACCGTGGTTCCACCCGTTGGACGAACGCGAGGAGGCCGGTGGCGTGCCGATTCAGCACCGGCGAGATGATCACCGTGAGGAGCGAGACTCCGACGGCGACCGGATAGAACGCCTTGGGCATCACGGCGGAGGCGACGCCCAGCTGGGCGATGACGAAGGTAAACTCGCCCAACGGAGTGAGCACGAGGCCGGCCCGCCGCCCCC
>CAZEJZ010000379.1:0-3751 GCA_964512415.1 uncultured Opitutaceae bacterium | reverse complement strand
GGCTTCGGCAAGTGCGGCGAGGGACACGTGCGCATCAGCGCCTTCAACTCCCGCGCAAACGTCGAACAAGCGCTTGAGCGCATCGCGAACGCGCTGCGCTGACGCAAGGCCGGCCGCCTCCCGCGCACGTCACGCGGATTCCACCGTCTGACGCTCGTGCACCCAGACCCGCCCAAGGATGGCATGCCCTTGGCGGAGGTCGTAACCCCACTCGGTGTCGATGATCTCCAGCGGCGGGCTCGACGGATTCTCCAGGGCCACACGCTGCAGTCTGGCCCACTCGCGCCCGGCAAAGAGTCGTGCCGAGACGAACGCCTCTTCGACAGTCGCGAACACTCCGCACGGCTTGGTCCGATGCGACGGTTGTCCCTCCTGATCCGTCTCCAGCGACAACTGCAACACCGCGAAAGCTCCGGACGTAAATTTCGGGTGATTGTTCTCCATTTCCCGGACCATAGTCCGACCCGGAAATGCTTCTAGGGCAAAAGCGTCCGTACTAACACCCAGCGAAGGTCCGCGCCTCGCCGGACCCTAGGGCGCGGCCGCCAGACGACCGCCCAATTCGCGGCCGAAGTCTGCGGCCGCCTCGCTGAGGAGGCGAGCGAGTTCGCCATGGTCACGGCCGTTCCACGGACGCTCCGACGCAACGAAGACTCCCGGCAGCGCCGTGCCGTCGCCGGCAGCGCCTGCCGCCGATCCGGTTCGTACAATCTCGTAGCGCGCCACGAAACTTGCCACCCAGCCTCCCTCCGCCCGGGCGCGGCCTTCACACGCAAGAACCTGCACCCGCAGTTCCAACGGTCGCGCCCCGACTGACGCCGCCGCAGCCAGCGGAGGCTGCACGACCCGCCCTACCCGCCCCTCGCCGACGAGCGTCTCCCGCAGCACGCGGGCCAGACCCGCCTCGAGCGGCTCGCCCCAGCGCGCTCCGTCCACGAAGGAGACTTCGTTGCCCGCAGCGCGGACCACCAGATTACGCGTCGTACGCAGGTAGCCGGGAACCTCCAGCGCCGCGAGCACGACCACCGGCACATCCGGGCTCCGAGCCGACACGGCCGCTGCCTCGGGCCCAGAGAGGACGAAGTACCGGGTCAGGTCGGGCGTCGGCGCGGGAATCAGCGAGCACCCGCCCACCCACGCCACGCTGCCAAGCACGAGGGCCGCCAGTCCGGCGCGGACCCAACGCCGCGGGCACAAAGGGAAGATCGGCTTCATGGGAAAAGTCAGGGCTTTCGCGCCCGGCCGGACACGACCGCGCTCGGGTTGCGCTCAAGGTAGTCCGCCAGTCGTTCGACGGCGGCCGCCGCCTCGCCGAGTTGCGCCAATGCCCGCGCGGCCTCCTCGCCGAGGCCGCTCTGCGACTGCACGAATTGCCGGGCCGCGACCGCCGCCTCGTTGAAGGAGGCCAGCGTGGCCCGCGCCTGCGCGAGCGTCGCGGCCAGTTCGGCGGCCGTGGGCTCCACCTGGCCATCGAGTCGCTTCGACATCGCCTTGAGCGCCGTCGCTGCAGACGCGAGCTCGTCGAAGGCCTTCGGAATGGCCGGCGAGGTCGCCAGCGCATCCACCGAACGCGCCGTCTTGGTCCACTCGCGGCTCAGCGCCGCACCGTCAAAGCCATTGATCTGCCGGCGCGCATCGGTCAACAGGCCCTGCAACTCCCGGCTGATGCCGGCAAAGTCGATCTGCCGAACCTTGTTGAGGATGTCAGACAGGCTGGCCTGAAACTCGGAAATCGCCGACGGTGCCGCGGGTACGACCGCATAACGTGCGTCCTGCGGACGAGGAGCCGGGTTCGGGGGTGGCACCGACACGTCCTCCAGATCCGCGAAATCGAGCTCCACGTAGAGCATGCCGGTCGCCAATCCAAGCAGCCCCAGCTGCGCCCGTAGTCCGCGATCCACCAATCGCTGCAACTCCGCGCGGTCCGAGACGTCAATCATGCGGCCCTGATCATCCGTCAGGGTGTTGCGGCTGAGCTCACACACGACCGCCACCACCGAGGTGCGCCGCTCGGGCGAGTAGCGGATGCTCAGGTCGACGACGCGCCCGATGCGCACGCCACGGAGCTTCACCGGGGAACCGAGGTCCAGGCCGTGCACGGACTCGTTGAAGTACACGATGAAGCGCTCGGGCTTGTCGAAAATGTTGATGCCCCCGAACGAGAACAACGCCACCAGCGCGAGCGTCATCGCCCCGATCACGAACGCACCGATCACCGCGGGTCTGGTCTTGGTCTTCACGAAACAGGCTAAGGCTACCGTCCCGGGCCCCCGCGAGGCGAGGCTGAAGACTTCCCCGGTCCGGTCCGCGGTTCGCGCCGCAGGAACGCCGTGACCCGGGGGTCCGCGCTGGTTTCCCGGAGTTCCTCCGGCGCCCCTTCCGCGATGACGCCCGCCTCGGCGCGGTCCAGCATGATCAGGCGATCCCCGAGGCGGAAAATGCTGTCCAACTCGTGCGACACAACCACACAGGTGGTCCCGAAGTCTTCCCGGATCTGCAGGATCAGCGCATCGATCTCCCGCGCCGTCACCGGGTCCAAGCCGGCCCCTGGCTCATCGAAAAAGACAATCGACGGGTCCATGGCCAGGGCGCGCGCAATGCCCGCACGCTTCCGCATGCCGCCCGAAAGCTCGGCCGGGTAGAACTCCGCGAACCCGGTCAAGCCCACCTGCGCCAGCTTCAGCGCCACGAGATCATCGATCTCGCTCGGCCCCAGCCCGGAATGCTCCTGCAGGGGCAACGCCACATTCTCCCGGACCGTGAGCGACGACCACAGCGCCGCGCTTTGATAGAGGACGCCGAATGAGCGCAGCATCCGCCGACGCTCCTCCGGGTCGGCCTCGGTGAAGGGTTGACCGAAGAACCGGATCGTGCCGGACAGCGGGCGGGTCAACCCGATCAGGTGACGCAGGAGGGTGCTCTTCCCGCAGCCGGATCCGCCGACCACGAAAAAGATCTCCCCCGCCCGAACGTTGAACGAAACGTCGCGCAGGATGATGCGCTCGTCGTACCCACAGACCAGGTGCTCCACCGAAATCGCCGGCGCCACGGAGTCCATGGTTCAGATTCCCAATAGGTTGAAGACGACCGCGAAGATCGCGTCCGCCACGATGATGAGCAGGATCGCCGTGACCACCGCCGAGGTCGTCGCCTTGCCGACGCCCGCCGCGCTGCGATCCGCCTGCAGGCCGCGCAGACAGCCGGAGAGCCCGATCAGCAGTCCGAAAACGACCGACTTGATCAGACCGGAGGCCACGTCGGAGAGATCGACGATGCTCTGCGTCTCGACCCAGTAGGCGGCGGGCGGGATTTCCAGCACGCGCCACGCCACCGCCATGCCGCCGAGGATGCCGAGGAGATTCGCGTACAGCGCGAGCAGCGGCATCATCATGCCAAGGGCGAGCAGGCGCGGAAGAACGAGGAAGTCCACCGGCCTCAGGCCCAGGGTCTGCAGGGCATCGATCTCCTCACCAGCCTTCATGTTTCCCAGAGTCGCCGCGAACGCCGCCCCGGTGCGACCGGCCATGATCACGGCGGCCATCATCGGACCCATTTCGCGGACCACCGCCAGCCCCACCAGATCGGCGACGTAGATGTCGGCGCCGAACTGGCGCAACTGCACGGCCGCCTGATACGCCATGATCAAGCCGACCAGCAGGCTGATCAGAGAGACGATCGGCAGCGCCATCGCGCCGCAGTTCTGCATCTCGGCCGCGCAGTCCGCCCAGCGGAACTGCCGCGGCCGGCGGGC
>CAZEJZ010000378.1:0-3760 GCA_964512415.1 uncultured Opitutaceae bacterium | reverse complement strand
GCGGCGGCCGCCGCCGTGGGAGTACTCGGGTTCGGAGCGCTCGCCAGCCCCGACGCCCGGGCGAATGAAGATGCCCCCGTCGCGTTTGGCCGGCGGACCTACATCGCCGAAGGCTGCCTGCACTGTCACTCGCAATACCTGCGTCCCACGGTAACGGACGACGTCGAGCGCTGGGGCCCCGCGCCTTCCTTCACGGCACAGCTGCAGGGTCGGCCACCTTTGCTCGGCAACCGCCGGATCGGACCGGACCTGAGCCAGGTCGGCAACCGCCGATCACCGGAGTGGAACCGGCTGCACCTCATCGATCCGCGCAGCGTGTCGCCGGGTTCGCGCATGCCCTCGTACGCCCACCTCTTCGCTCCCGGTGATCCGCGCGGCGATGCCCTCGTCGCCTACCTCGCGAGCCTCGGCCGCGACTCCCTCGCCACCCGGGTGGCGGAGGCGGCGCGGTGGAGCCCCCATCCCGCCGCCGCGGAACGGTCCCGAGGAGAACCGGGGCTCAATCGCGTACGCACCCGCTTCACGCAACTCTGCGCTCCCTGCCACGGCGAAACGGGCCGTGGTGACGGTACGCTGGCAGCGAGACTCGCCCAGCGGCCGGCGAACCTGACACAGGGGCCGTGGCGACACCTTCCGGAGGGACTCAGCGCAGCAGAGCGGGAACTGCACCTGACGCGGCTGATCAAGTTCGGCGTGCCCGGGACCGCCATGGCGGGGCGCGAATACCTGCCCGACGAGGACGTCGTTTCGCTCGCCCGCTTCGTCGCCGGCCTCCAAGCTGCCGGTACGCCGCGGTCATGAAGATTCTCATCGTCGAAGACGAACGCCGGGTCGGGCAGTTCATCGAACGGGCCTTGCAGGAGCAGAGCCACGCCACCCAGCTCGTCACGACCTGCCGCGACGCCCGCGACGCGCTGGCCTCATCGGCGTGCGATGCGATCGTACTGGACCTGGGTCTGCCCGACGGGGACGGGCTTGACCTCCTGCAGGAATGGCGGCGCGCCGGCTTCAACGAACCCGTGCTGATCCTCAGCGCACGCGATGCGGTGGCTGATCGCATCCGCGGCCTGAATCTGGGCGCGGACGATTACCTCCCGAAGCCGTTTTCGATCGAGGAACTTTTGGCACGCGTCCGCTCTCTCGTCCGGCGCCACGCCGGGGCGAAGCAGACGGTTCTCACGCACGGGACCGTGCGCCTGGACCTGCTGGCGCGCACCGCGACGTCCGCAGGCAAGCCCGTGGAGCTCACCAGCCGCGAACTCGCGCTGCTGGAGCTTTTCCTGCAAAACCCCGGACGCGTGCTCACCCGGACGCTGATCGCCGAGAAAGTCTGGGAGGCTTCGTACGAACTCGAGACGAACCTGATCGACGTTTATGTCCGCCGACTCCGGCAGAAGTTCGACCACGAGGGCGGCGGGCTGGCGATCAAGACCGTTCGCGGAGTCGGCTACCAGCTGACATGAACCGCCGCGCCTCCGAGACCCGTGGCGGCCGGTTCCCGTCGGGATCGTTCACGGGCGGCATCGCCCTGCGCTTCGCGACCCTCGTGACGGCCACCACCGCGTTGGTGCTGGGCGCGGGAGCGTGGCTGCTCGACCGGCAGATGCTCCAAAGCCTGGAGAACCTGCACGACATCGAGTTCACCGAAGTGGTGGCCGCGATCGAGGCCCGGACCGACCTGAACCCCGAGGAACTGGCACAGCGCCTGTCTGCTGCGACGGACGCCGGAGCCGCACTGTTCTTCGTGCAGGTGACCCAGGCCAACGGGCGCGTCATCTTCCGCTCCCGGAATCTCGGCGAGATCACCCTGCCGGTGCTGACCACCGACGCCGTGCATCTGGAGCAGCCGCTGCCGCCGCTGGGCAGGGTCTACGTTTCCCAGTATCCGCTTGGGCCGCGGCAGGTCCAGATCGCCAGCGGACTGGACACCACGCAACGGCTGCTGCGCGACTACCTGCGGGTGAGCGCCGTGCTGCTCGTCGCGGTCGCGCTCATCAGCGTCGGCCTCGGATTCGGGTTCGCGCGGCTGGTGCTCCAGCCCATGCGCGCGATCCGGGAAACCGCCTCGCGGATTCGGGGTGACCAACTCGCCGAGCGAATCCCGGTACCGCCGGGGCGCGACGAGCTGGCTTCGCTGGTGCGCCTCCTGAACGAGATGTTCGACCGCATCGAGGCGTCGTTTCACCAGATGCGGCACTTCTCGGCCACGGCGTCGCACGAGCTGAAGACGCCGCTCTCGCTCATCCGGCTCACTGCGGAGCGCCTCCAACGCCAACTCGCCGACGACCCCGCCGCGCAGGCCGCGATCGGGGATCTGCTGGAGGAGGTGTCCCGTCTCGGTCGTCTGATCGAAAGCCTGCTGTTCCTATCGAAGGCCGAGGGACACGTGCTCGCGCTGGACCGTCGGTCGGTGCAGGTGGCGGACTTCATTTCCGGGTTTGCCGAGGACGCTCAGCTTCTGGCCGAAGACCGCCGCGTGCGATTTGCGGTGGGGACATCCGAACCCGGCTGGGTGCGAGTCGACCCCAGCTTGGTCCGACAGCTTCTGCTCAATCTCCTCGCCAACGCCCTTTCCGTCTCACCGGCCGGCGGGACGGTGCGCCTCGACTCCTCCTGTGCGAGCGGCGTCTGGCAGATCTCCATCACCGATGAGGGCCCCGGAGTCCCGGAAGCCTTGCTGACCCGGATCTTTCAACCCTTCGTGCGCTTCGAGGTGCCGGGACGGACGGAGAACGCGCACTCGACGGGACTCGGGCTCGCGATCAGCCGCAGCATCGCGGATCTTCATGGCGGAACGATCGCGGCGGAGAACCGTTCCGATCGCTCGGGATTGTGCGTGCGCGTGCGACTACCGCTGGGTGACGAACCGCCGGCTCGCTGATCCAAGACTATTGCCTGCGGGGCGAAGCGCGGCGGCCCGCACGATCACGGAAGACGCCTCCCGGTGAAGCGCTCGCCCGTCGAGCGCAAGGCGGGCGCCGGACCACGTCGCGGCTGAAACCGGGGGCGCGAGAGCGGTGACGCCGCGACGGGGGAAACCCGTCCGTTCGGTTCGCCGAACGACTTGCTCAGGCGCTTGCCCTCACCGCACGGATCAGATCGGGCAACTCGCGGAGTGAACGCAACTGGAAGAACCGTCCCTCGGCCGTCGGAAGATGCTCCACCCGCTCGGCGGCCCACGTCAGGTGGTACGGCACGTGCGCCGCGACTCCGCCGAGTTCCAGCACGGGAAGGATGTCGGATTTGAGCGAGTTGCCCACCATCAGGAAACGCTGCGGCGGGATCCCATGCCGCCGCAGGATGCGGTCGTACGTCGGCGAATCCTTTTCGGAGACGATTTCGACGGCGCGGAAATGGTCGGCCAGACCGCTGAGCGACAGCTTGCGCTCCTGATCGCGCAGGTCCCCCTTGGTGATCAGGAGCAGGCGGTGCGCGTGAGCGAGGGGACCGACCACGTCGAGCACGCCGTCCAGCAGCTCCACGGGATGGGCCAGCATGTCCTGCCCGAGGGCGATGATGAGCCGGATTTCCTCGGCGCTGATCTGGCCATCCGACAGTTCGATGGCGGTCTCGATGGCGGAAAGCATGAACCCCTTCACCCCGTAGCCGTAGCGCTCGAGGTTGCGCATCTCCGTCGCGAACAGCCGCTGCTCCACCGTCGCGGCATCGTGAAAGCGGGCCAGCAGAGCGCGGTAGCGCAGGTGGACGTTCTCGAAGATCGTCTCGTTATGCCACAGCGTGTCGTCGGCGTCGAAGCCGA
>CAZEJZ010000377.1:0-3780 GCA_964512415.1 uncultured Opitutaceae bacterium | reverse complement strand
TGGAACACGAGCGCGAGCGCAAAACGGTCGCGCGTCGCGGGCAGGCTGGGGTCCTCGCCATTGATCGCGACGGTTCCCGCGGTGGGGATCTCGAGACCCGCGATGTGGCGCAGCAGCACGCTCTTGCCCGAGCCACTCGGCCCCATGATGACGAAGATCTCGCCCGGCTTCACCGCGAGCGAGATCTGCTGCAGCACGCTCTGCGGGCCGTAGCTCTTGCTCAATCCGGACACGTCGATCCGCACGGGACTGCGGTCGTCACGGATCAGCGGGCTGATGGGTTTGCGGCGGGGCGAGGCCATCGGATCAGTCGAGTGCCTTGGTGATGAAGTAATCGAGCGTGAGGATCGCGATCAGCGAGAACACGACCGACTTGGTGACGGCGAAGCCGATTTCGCGCGGCCCCCCGCGCGTGCGCAGGCCGGTGGAGCACGCGATGAGCATGACCACGAAGCCGAAGATCTCGGCCTTGATCAGACCATCCATGATGTCCTGCACGGTCAGGTACTGCTTCAGCGCCTGGAAATACATCTCCGGCTCGACCCCGATCGTGCTGACCCCGGCGCAGACGACCGCGCCGCCGAACCAGCCGATGATGTTGCCGATGATCGTGAGCACCGGCGTGATGAGCAGGACGGCGAGCAGACGCGGGAGGACCAGCATGCGCTCCGGCGGAATGTTCATCGTCACCAGCGCATCGACCTCGCCGGAAACGCGCATCGACGCCAGCTCCGCCGTGGTCGCGGACCCGACCCGCCCGGCGAGCAGGATGGCCACCATCACCGGGCCCAGTTCGCGGGCGATCGACTCTCCCACCAGCGTGCCGATCAGTTGCTTGGCGCCGAAGTCGCGCAGGGTGTTGCCGGCCTGCAGCGCCAGCACCGCGCCGATGAAGAACAGGAGGATGGCGACGATCGGCAGGGTCGTGTACCCGGCGAGGTAGCCCTGCTCGGAGACGCGGCGGAGGATGCGCGGCGCCGATGGCAGGGAGCGGAAGGCGCGCCACGCCAGGATGAGGGCGCTGCCGAACGCTTCGAAGACCTCGTTGATGCGGTTCATGGTTGGGAAGAGGACGGTGCCCCGGCGGGCCGGAAGTCACCGACGAACACCCGCCAGCCTGTGCCGATGGGGCCGCGCTTCAAGCCCAGCAGACCACGAAACAGCGCGAGGCGCGCGGCCTCCGGGCGCGAGGCGAAGCCGAGCAGCGGGCCAACGTGCCACTCCCGCTCCCGCGCCTGCGGCTCACTCCGGTAGGTCAGGCCATCCCAGAGGAACGAATGCCGCGAGGACCCATCCATCTGCCGATCATAGCGATAGACGGAAAACAGCGGCGACCAGGCCTGCCGGACCTCCTCGCTGTGCGGCAGGAACACCTCCAGGGGACTCAGCGCCTGCACCTGCCGCCGCCCCGCGCCGTTGTCCCACTCCGAAAAGAGCGGCCAGAGGTGGCGCTTCCGCGCCGGGGCCAGCGAGGGAGCAGTCCGGCTGCGCTGCACGGTCTCATGATAGACCGCAAAGAGGACCTGCGTCCGCGTCTGCTCGATCGCCCCATCCGGCCAGCGCTGCCGCCGCCACAGGGGCCAGAGCACCCAGTGCTTCTCGGTACCCTTGATCACGGAGTGCGAGTAGAAGGGCGCCCAGCGGTTGACGTAACGGTCGTCCCCTCGACCCTGCACCCAGAGCGGCCAGAGGTAGTTTTTCGCCTGATACCGATAGGGTGTCGCTCGATCGACGTACCCGAAGAAGGGCCAGAGCCACGTCTCCGACCGATAGCCCGGCGCCACGTCCGAGGCATAGAAGGGCAGGAAACCGCGACTCACCTCGCGACCCGCGTTCGCGTCACCCACCGCCTGGTCGCGATGATACAGCAACGGCCACAGGGCATAGCGTTCACTGCCACTATCGTCCCGACGCGTCTCGCCATAGACCGGCCACAGCGCAAAACCGGACTCCCCTCCTCCCTCCGTCCAGCGCAGCAGGGGCCACGGAGCCGCCGTCGTGACCACTCCGCGCTTCTCGGCCCGCGCATACAGGGGGAACAGCACCCACGAGAGCCGATCCTGTCCCAAGCGATTCACGAGGGTGCCACCCACGGGAAACCATGCCTGATACGACGTGGCCGGATCCCCCGTCGCTCGCGAGAAGTAGAAGGGCCACACGTCCAACGCTCGCGAGGGCTCGCCGCTCGCACCCGCCGGCTTCTCCAACCCGGAGCTTTCAGCGGCGGGTACGGTCTGCCACTTCACGAGTTCGAGGATGCTCCCCGCCTCCACCCCATCGCGCTCACGACGCGTTCCCAGCAACGGAGGCAGCACCGACGTCCTCCGAGCCGCCCCCCCGTCGAACCGTTGCTCCACCCACACCGGACGCACCCCAACCGCCTCCGGTCGGCCGTCACGGGCCGCTCGTCGAAAGGCCAGCGGGCCCGCCGCCGTCCACGATTCAAGTTCCGGCGCCACTGTCGCAGCAGCGTCCGCCCGCCATTGGCCCACCCACACGGGCCACGCGTTGTCCTCCCAGCGCCGCGTCGCGCCGTCTGCCAAGGCCCGGTCACTCCCCAGACCGACGATCACGCCGAGGCTCGCCCCGAGGACGCGGCTCCACCCGACCGGGAGGGCCAATCGGTCGGCCCACCGGCGCGAGGCGCGGAGCGGTAGACTCAGGTGCGTCACAGACGTGTGGAAACAGAAACTAGTTAGGTGCCTAACAGATGAAGGAGCCGAGGTGGAAAGCAAACGCTATGTTCCCCGGCGACCCGCACCCGGCCCGCCGGTCCGTCCCGGATGATCCAAACGCTCCGACGGGCGCCCTTGGCGTCGCCGAGGCGGGCGCAGGGCCGGCGGCGAGGAGAAGCGCGGCGAGGTCCGGAGGATGGCACATGGGTGAGGCAAGGGGAGCGTTGATGGAGCGAGGAATCGACCGTAGCCAGACAGGAGGGACGAAACGTTGTTTCGTTCGTCCGAGCGGCAGCGGGGCGGGGTGAACGGCCGGGCCTCCTTGAGGGGCGGGGCTACCGGGAACCGCGCCCTGCACTCTCCGGAGGCAATTTCCCGAGCGTCGGGGAAGCGAGCGCCGCGACCCTTCATTCTCCTCAAGCTCGATGGAGCCATCGCCGGCGGCAGGCCCAAGGTTGCCGCCGGCCGGCCCGGCCACACCCGGAACAACCCCGGCCCCCACAGCATGTCGAACGATCTAGCCGGCCTCCAACTCCGCGAGCCGACTCGCCTCCCGCTCCCAAGCCTCCGTGGCGGCGGTCAGTTGGTCGACGATCACCGACAATTCCCGGTTGAGATGCTGGGGACGCCCCGGGGTCGTGTAGGTCTCCGGGGCCTCGAGCGCGGCGGTCAGGTCCGCCTGCTTCTTTTCCAGGGCCGCGACGGCTTCCTCGAGTTTGCCGACCTCGGTCCTCAGGCGCTTGATCTCGTTCCGATCGGCCTTGCGGGCGGGTGGCTTCGCCGCCGCCTCTGCCGGTGCCGCCGGCGGCGGCGCCTTCGCGACGGCTGGAGCTCCCTGCGGCGGACGGGCATCGGTGAAGCCGGCGGTCAGCGCCGCGCGCTCGTTCGAAGCCCGCGACTTCTCCAGGTAGTAATCGTAGTTGCCGGCGTAAGGCGTGAGCCGCCCCGCGTTCACGTGCAGCACCGTCTCCGCGAGCGAACGGATGAAGTACACGTCGTGGGAAATGAAGATCAGCGTGCCTTCATAGGCCTTCAACGCCCCGACCAGCGCATCGATCGAGGCGATGTCGAGGTGCGTGGTCGGCTCGTCCATCAGCAGCAGGTT
>CAZEJZ010000376.1:0-3783 GCA_964512415.1 uncultured Opitutaceae bacterium | reverse complement strand
ATAGCTCAACGGTCAGAGCAGAGGACTCATAATCCTTTGGTTCTGGGTTCGAATCCCAGTGGGCCCACCAGAGCGAGGATCGTCGTGACGCGCTGCGGCCGGATCGGACTGGCGCATCCGCTTGCGTGGGTCACCTGGCGGGGTGAGGGTCTTTCCGCCATGCCGCGCTTTGCCCGCCATCTCGGAATCGACTACTCCGGCGCGGCGACGGCGGACACGGCGCTCACCGGGCTGCGGTTGTTCGAGGGAACCGCTCCGGCCGCCGACGTGGGTGGGACACGGGCGTGGGAACACCGGCCCGCCGCAGGGCGGGGCCATTGGACGCGGCGCGGCCTTGCCGCGTGGCTCGTGGCCGCGCTCGCGGGATCCCGGGAGCCGATCTTGGTCGGCATCGACCACGGTTTCTCCTTTCCCGAAGCCTACTTCGCGGCGCATCAAGTGCCGCGGGACTGGCATCGGTTCCTGGCGGATTTCTGCCGACATTGGCCGACCGATGCGCCTGAGGTGACCGTCGAGGCGCTCCGCCGGTCGCCCGACCGCGGAGCGGCCCTTCGCGGCGGCGAATCCCGTTGGCGTCGTCTGGCCGAGCTCCGCTCCGGTCCCGCCAAGTCGGTCTTCCATTTCGACGTTCCGGGCTCGGTCGCCAAGTCGACTCACGCCGGCCTGCCGTGGATCCGGGCGATCGGTGAGTCCGTCGGCTGGGACCGCATCCACGTGTGGCCGTTCGATGGCTGGAATCCACTGCCGGGGCACCACGTGCTCGCTGAGGTGTACCCCGCGCGCTGGAACCAATCGATCTCACGCAAACCGGGTCACACGCCCGATCAGCACGATGCCGCATGCGTGGCGACGGCGCTGGCCGCGGCCGATCGGTCCGGGCAACTGGAGGCGTTGCTCGCGCCGCCGCTGACCGCGGCGGAGCGCCGCCAAGCGCGCTACGAGGGGTGGATCCTCGGCGTGGGAGCCTGAGCGGGATTCCGGGGGCCTCGGCGGCTCAGCGTTCCGCCGCCCGACGGCGCAGGCGCACGGAGAACTACCGCCGCGCTCTGCGCTGCGCGTCATGCCGCGCGGCTTTGCGTTCCCCACCTTCCTGCCGGAGAGCGCTTGAGCGGGAGCGCGGCGGTCGAGCGGGCGGAGATCCCGGCCGCGGCCGCCGCGTGGGGCGACGCTAGCTCGCTTCCTCGTTGGAGAAGACGTGCTGCACGTCGTCGTGCTCCTCGAGCGCGTCGTGCAGCCGTTCGATGGCGGTGGCCCCCGCGGCATTCACGGGCACGGTGCTGGTCGGGATGTAGGCGAGTTCGGCGCTGGCGGTCTTGATCCCCGCGGCGTCGAGCGCGTGCAGCACCTTGTCGAAGCGCGTGACCTCGCAGCGGACCTCGAAACCCTCGTCGGTCGTGATCACGTCGTCGGCGCCGGCATCGAGCGCGATCTCCATCAGCCGGTCCTCGGCGACCTGATCCTTGGCGATGAGGAACTGTCCGGCGTGCAGGAACTGGAACGCCACTGCGCCCGAGGCGGCGAGGTTGCCCCCGTGCTTGGCGAAGATGCTGCGCACGTCCTGGGCGGAGCGTGTCTTGTTGTCGGTGGTGACCTTGACCACGAACGCGACACCCCCGGGGCCGTAGCCCTCGTACGTGACATCCTCGTACACCACGCCGGGAAGTTCGCCGGTACCCTTCTTGATCGCCCGATCGACGTTGTCGGCGGGCATGTTGGATTCGCGGGCCTTGAGCAGCAGCGTGCGCAGCCGGGCGTTCGCGTCGGGGTCGCCCCCGCCGGCCTTGGCGGCGAGCGTGATGTCGCGCGACAACCGGGAGAACACCTTGCCCTTGCGGGCGTCGGTCACGGCCTTGAGCCGCTTGACCTTGGACCACTTGTTATGGCCTGCCATGGCGGGGGACGGGAAGGAAGGACGCGGGAGGTGGGAACGATCGCGGGCCGGAGGCGGAGGGCTTGGACTGGCCGCCGCCCCGGCTTGGAAAGGGATTACTTCTTGTTCGAGCGCTTGGCCGGCTTCCACGGATTGCCGCCGACGACGGCGGGGGTGGCGGCGGCGGGCGCGGGATCATCCTTCGAGAATTTGTTCACGAGCAGTTGCTGGATGATCGTGAAGAGCCCGTTGACGGTCGAGTAGAGGGCGAGCGCGCAGGAGAAGTTGTAGCAGAACAGCGTGAACACGATCGGCATGAACTGCATCATCTTCACCTGCAGGTTGTCCGTCGTCGGCGTGGGCGTGAGCCGCATCTGCACGATCATCGTGGCGCCCATCAAAAGCGGCATGATGTTGAGGGGCAGCCCGAAGATCCGGGCGACGGTGTCGGGGGCCGAAAGATCATGCGCCCACAGGAAGGAGGCGAACCGCAGTTCCGACGCGCTCTGGAGCATCGCGAAGAAGCCAACGAAGAGCGGGATCGTGATGAGGATCGGCAGGCAGCCCCCGAGCGGGTTCACCTTGTTCTCCTTGAAGATCTCCATCGTCGCCTGGTTCAGCTTCTGGGGATTGTCCTTGTGCTTCTCGCGAATGGCCTGGAGCTGCGGTTGGAGCTTCTGCATGCGCTTCGCGGCGCGGGAGGCGGCGAGCGTGAACGGCAGCGTGATGATCTTGAGGAAGAGGGTCATGAGCACGATGGCCCAGCCCCAGCTCGGGACGAAGTCATACGCGCTGTGCATCAGCGTAAGGAGGAACGGCCCGACGTACCCCGAGAGCAGGATCCGGTTGAAGAAGTACCGGTCGAATTGCATCACCCGGTCCTGCCGATTCGGCAGCGCGGCAAGCCGCTTGTACTCCTTTGGCCCGACGTAGAGGTCGCCCCCGAACCGCTCGGTTGCCTGCGGCGCGAGCGCCTTCAGGTCGAGCCGCACGGTGCCGGCGACGCCGATGTTGGGGGACGTGGTTCCCGGGAACGGGGGCAGCTCGACGCGGCGCGTGACGATGCCGGTGCCGGGTTGGTCGAGGTGGAGGATGGAGGCGAAGAACTGGTTCTTGACCGTAGCCCACACGACGGAGCCCATCTGCTCGATCTGGGGTTTCGGATTCGGGTCACCGAAGCCGATGCCGGCGAGGAAGCCGCCGCCCTGGAGCTCGCTGCGCTCGTTGAACCGAAATTCCTCGCCGTTGAAGAACCCGACATTGAGGTACTGGCCGTAATCCAGGGCGCTGAACGGTGCGGCGGTGCCGAGGCTCAGCGCGGCGCGGGGCAGGGCGACCGTCTGGTCGGTGAGGTTGCGGAACGACGTCTCGTGGCGGATCTCATACGGATCGTCGCCTTCCTTGAGGGTCGCGTCGTTGGGATGGATGGAATAGCGGCGGGTGACTTCGACGCGATTCTCGAGCACGATGCGGTAGACCGCCTCGGTGGCCGACGCGGAGACCAGCTCGTAGTGCGCCTTGCGGTCGAGACCCGGGAAGTCGGCAAAGGCCAGGATCGGGTCGGCGCGCAGTGAGTTGAAGACAAAGGGAGCGGGCTCGTTCTGGACGGCGGGGTACTTCAGGAACGCCACCTCGCGGACCGCGCCGCCGAAATCGCTCAGCCGGACCTCGATGAACGCGTTGCGCAGGGTGGTGACCCGGGCCCCGGCGTCGTCGCTGACGAGTGCGGCGAAGGTGGACGTGCTGGCCGCCGGAGCAGCGGGCGCGCCGAGGCTCGGCGTGGCCGGGGCGCCGGGCGCGGGTGCGGCGGTGGTGGCCGGAGGCAGGGCCGGGGGAGGCGGGGTGCGGCTGTTGCCGTAGATCAGGAAGCCGATGGCCGCGGCCATCAGGGCCACGCCGATGAGGGTGTTCTT
>CAZEJZ010000375.1:0-3793 GCA_964512415.1 uncultured Opitutaceae bacterium | reverse complement strand
AGGAGGGCGAGGACGGCCGAGGCGAGGCGCAGCCGTTGCCCGCGAGGACGGCTCATCGCTGGCGGGGCCGCAGCCCTTCTTGTTACAGCGAGAAACAGGCCGCAGACGGTGGGGGGGGAAGAGGAACGTGAGACCGTCGGTCTTGGTGAGACTGCGGATCGCGGGATTGGCGTAGCGGGCGCGGAGGAGGGAGGCCATCTGGCCGTAGCCGTAGAGTCCCTCGTCGTTCATCTCGACGACGATGATGTCGCGGTAGCGCTTGAACACCTCCTCGAGGCCCTGAGGCAACGGGTTGAGGTGGCGCAGGTGGAGTTGCGCGGCGCGGGTGCCGTTTTGGCGGAGGCGGCCGAGGGCCTCGCGGACGGGACCGAATGTCGAGCCCCAGCCGACGAGGAGAACGTCGCCGGAATCATCGCCGAAGACCTCCGGCGCGGGCAGCGTGGCGGCGAGCGTCTTGAACTTCTCGCGCCGCTTGGCGGTCATCTTCGTGTGCAGCGCCGGGCTGCCGGTCGGGTGGCCCATTTCGTCGTGTTCGAGACCGGTGACGGTCGGGTAGACGCCGGAGCCGATGCGGGAACCCGGGGGAGCGTGCCGCGTGATGCGATCGAGCGGGTAAGGCTTGAAGTCAGCGGGCCGTGGTGCGAGGTCGAGCGACGGGGGCACCATGATCTTGGCAAGGTCGGGCTCGTCGAACGCCTCGATGCGGGAGGCGAGCGCCATGTCGGTCAGGATGATGACCGGCGTGCTGTAATCGCGCGCGATGCGGGCGGCCTCGAGGGCGATGTAGAAGCAGTCCTCGACATTGCGCGGGGCGAGGACGACGCGCGGCGCGTCGCCGTGGCTGCCGTAGAGCGCCTGCATGAGATCGCTCTGTTCTACATTGGTCGGCATGCCGGTGCTGGGGCCGCCGCGTTGGACATTGATGATGATGAGCGGCATCTCGGCCATGACGGCCCACCCGAGCGCCTCCATCTTGAGGGACAGGCCCGGCCCCGAACTTCCCGTGATGGCGAGGTGACCGGCGTAGGAGAAGCCGATGGCGTAGGAAATCGCCCCGAGTTCGTCCTCGGCTTGGACGAAGAGGCCGCCGTACTTGGGCAGCTCCGTGCGGAGCGTTTCCATGATCGTCGACCATGGCGTGATCGGGTAACCCGAGCCGTAGCGCACGCCGGCGGTGATCAGCCCGTAGGTCAGGGCGGTGTTGCCGTCCATCGTGACCTGGGGACGGCCGGAGCCTGGGGTGGCGGATTTGTCGAAGCGGTAGAAACAGTCGCGGATGTTGTCGGCCGGCCAGGCATAGCCGGCATCGAACGCGAGCATCGCGTTGCGGACGATGTCCTCGGTCTTTCCCCCGAAGCGCTCGCGGACGAGCGCGGTGAGCTTCTCGACATCGAGGTTGAAGACGCGGGCGATCAGGCCGAGGACGAAGAGATTCTTGCCCTTGTCCTTGGAGGAGCCGCCGACGGCTTCGACGGTGGCGGTGGTGATCGGTACGCCGATCGCGGTGAAGCGCTTGTCGTCGGGGTTGGGTTTGACGTGGTCGGCGTCGTAGATCAGCACGCCGCCTTGGCGGAGCGAGGACAGATGGC
Organism: uncultured Opitutaceae bacterium; assembly: GCA_964512415.1. Lineage (GTDB taxonomy): Bacteria > Verrucomicrobiota > Verrucomicrobiia > Opitutales > Opitutaceae > UBA6669. Next base: position 2,204 of record CAZEJZ010000375.1, on the reverse strand, counting down.
TCTCGTAGCTGTGCTGGTAGAAAGCGACGAGGAAGTCGGCTTGGTCGCCGGATGATAGGATGTCACCGGTGCCCATGCGGACCTGGAAGATCGAAGGACCTCCCGAGATCGTGGACGGGATGGTCATGTACGTCATGACATCCTGATCGCTGCGCCCGGCGAGTCGGGCGAGGAATCCCCCGATCGTTTGGATGCCGTCCTGGGAATTTCCGGCGAGCCGGATGACGACGTCGTTGAGCGTACGAACCTGCCCGGTTGTGCCTTGAGGGCCCGGGGTTTCCGCGGAATTGGGGCTGACCATATGGGGGATGGGGAACGGGGTTGCTGATGCTGCGGATCGCCCCGGAACAAGTCAAAACAATGCCACCCGCCGCCGAACCTCGCTGGGCGGGGCGACCCGCTACTTCTGAAAGTCGATCGTGTAGCTCCCTAGGACCTGATCGTTGGTTCCGATCAGGGTGAGGAAAACGCGGAAGTTGTGCGGCGGTCGCACGAAGGTGTTTCCCACCAGAACCCGGCCGGAATCGGCCGGAAGCAGCACGGCTCGGCTGAATCCCGTCTTCAGCGGCGGATTCCATCGGGCGGTGGCGCGGATGGCGGGCGCCGGAAGCAACTCACGCGCCGCGTCGTAGAAGCGCAGATGGAAGACGCCCTTCTCCACGGCGAGGCTCATCCAGCCGCCCTCGTAGGGAATGCTGACGCCCGGGAGCGGGATCTCCTCCGCTGGCCGGAGCTTGGCCGCCGAGTCCGCGCGCGCTGCGTCCGGAGCCGCGTTGTTCGCGGAGGCAGCGGGCTTGGCAGCGGCGATCGCGGACGGGGCCAAGTTCGCCCCCGCGACCGAGGCGAGGAGCAGTGTCGTCAGGACGGTCGCACCCAGCTTCATCAAGGCAAGGCTATCGGCTCCGCGGCGGCGGACAAGAGCGATCGCGCGAACAACGGTTAGAGTTCCGACCGGGATCCTGCGCTGTGGCGCGCGAGGGTTCGACGAGGAGAGCCCTCGCTTGGAGTCGGGCCCGCCAGGCGTGCCCCGGAGGTCACGACCCCACGGGTGGCGGGCTCATGGCGTCACGTGCCGGGAGTGAACCCGCGCTCCTTGAACCAGTAAAGCAGTTGGTCCCCCCAGGGTGGGGCGGGTTTCCCGGGGCGGCCGAGGCCGAGGCCATGCGCTCCGGTCTCGTAAACGTGAAGGGAGAACGGGACGCCGGCGCGCCGCAACGCGGCGGCATACAACATCGAGTTTTCGACCGAGACGGATTTGTCCTCCATCGTATGCCAAAGGAAGGTGGGCGGAGTGGTCGGACTGACTTGCAGCTCGTTCGAGAGATTCCGGACCAACTCAGGATCGGGGTTGTCGCCGAGGAGGTTGCGGCGTGAGCCCGCGTGCGCGAATTCGCCAAGCGAAATCACGGCGTAGCACAGCACGGCCAGATCGGGCCGGGAACGCTCGCGTTCAACGAGGTCGGCGGCGTTGGGGTCGCCGGCGTCGAAGTGCGTGGCCAACGTGGACGCCAGATGGCCGCCGGCGGAGGAGCCGATGACGCCGACGCGGTTCGGATCAAGGCCGTCCCGGCGGGCGAAGGCGCGAACCATGCGCAGCGCGCGGGCGGCGTCCTGCAGCATGACCGGGTGGCGGTAGCCGTTGGAGCCCAGTCGATACTTGAGCACGTAGGCGTCGATGCCGTGCGCCGCGAACCATTCGGCGTAGCCGGTGCCCTCGTGTTCCGCGAGGCTCCCGTAGCCGCCGCCGGGGAAGATCAGGATGGTGGCGCCGGTGCGTCGTGCCGGATCGGCGGGGAACGGCGTGAGCGTGGGCGTATCCTGGACGCGCTGCCCCTTGGCTCCGGGGGCGTCGCCCTCCCAGAGCCGGATGGGGCCGGGAATGAGCGGGTAAGGAGTGGGTGCGGCCGCGGGGATGGCGATCGGGGGCGCGGCCCCGGCCTTTTCCGCTGCGGACGCGGATGCGGCGAACAGGAGGGGGAGGGTGAGCAGGAGGCCGAAGCGGAGTGGGGACATGAGTAACGGCGGAGGACGTACGTTGAACCGGGAGGAGGTTGGCACGCGGAGGTGTCGGAGGTCAAAGCCGACCGCCGACCCCGAATGGGGCGAGCACGATCCACCCTTCCACTGCTGCGGTCGACGGCGGGAGGCGTTCAGCGGCGCGGTTCACCCGCCTGGGGGCGGGCGGCCCTGCAACTCGTCCTTCA
>CAZEJZ010000374.1:0-3795 GCA_964512415.1 uncultured Opitutaceae bacterium | reverse complement strand
GCCCGCTCGTTTTATTACGGCTCCCGCCGAGCCATCGGCACGCCGTCCCGACCGGCTTCGCCGGACCTCGACCTCAATCTCTGGCAGGGGCCGGTGCCGGACGAACCCGGGCGCGACATCCGGAAGTTCATCCATTACGACTGGCACTGGCTCTGGCATTGGGGCAACGGCGAGTTGGTCAACAATGGCGTTCACACGATCGACATCCTGCGCTGGGGACTGCGCGTGAACTATCCGCGTCGCATCACCTACACCGGTGGAAGGTACTGGCACCGTGACGCGCAGGAGACGCCCGACACCGGCACCGCGGTCTTCGACTACGGGCACTGCGGCATGGAGTGGGTCCAGAGCAGTTCCACGCCGCGCCTGGCGGAGAAGCCGACGGCGGAGTGCATCTTCTACGGGGACAATGGCACGTTCGCGATCACGGGCGGCATCACGACGAGCTGGACCGTCTATGACCCGAAGGGCGTCAAGGTCAGCGAGGGCAAGGGCCCGAACGCTGGCGACCCCCCGCATCTGGGAAACTTCCTGGACGCCATCCGCGGCAACGCGACGCTGAACAGCCCGATCGAGGAGGGCCAGATCAGCGCGACGATCTGCCACCTCGGCAACATCGCGTACCGGACCAACGTGGCCGTCCAGTGCGACCCGACCACGGGTCGGATGATCAACCACGCCGCCGGCGAAAAACTCTGGAAGCGTCCGTACCGCAAAGGCTGGGAACCGGTGATCTGAGCCCTCTTCATTCTCAGTGATCGCGCGACCGACTCGGGCAGCCCTTCAGCCCCCGAATCGAGGTGCATGGCGCGGAAATCTACGGCGAGACGAGCGGCTGGCTCGACTACCGGCTCTTCGACACTCTGCCGGGGACGAAGGGCGGCTGGGCGCGCCGAAGATCCGGCTGCGGCCTGACGTGATGGGGACAGCGGACGGCCTCTCGAAACACCCGCACATCCGGGAGCACCGGCGGCACCGTGGCTGGCGCGCGGATATGCTTAGCCCGGCTCTGCGGTTGAGTCTCCGCGGCAAAGTGGTTTGACAGGCTGCAGCGAAAAGCGTATCCAAAAAATCAATCGGTCGGGCGCCTCTCGCCACCGGCCGCCGAGCTATGAGCGCAGAAGGCCTTCCCTCGTCGAATTCGACCAGAAGCCGTTGGTTTTACTCTCTCGCTTCCGGACTTCTGCTGGTCCTGACGCTCATCGGGTTTCGTCATTTCTATCTCCAGCTGCAGGCGTATCCCGGCCGGCCGCTGCCGCCGCCCGCCCGCGTGATCTACATTCTCCACGGCACGCTGATGACGGCGTGGATCGTGTTGGCGGTGGTGCAGCCGCTGCTCGTGGCGAGTGGGCGGAAGCGTCTCCATATGAAGCTGGGCAAGCTGGGCGTGGCGCTGGCGGTGGGAATCATCGGTGCCGGCTTGGCGATTGCGATCGGCTCCGCCAAGGGGATGCCGCCGGATCTGATTCGGTTTGGACTGGCGCCCAAGGCGTTCCTGACCGTGCCGTTGAGCGGACTCGTCGCCTTCGCGCTGTTTCTGACCGTGGGTGTTTGGAACCGCCAGCGTTCGGAGATTCACCGCCCGATGATGTTGCTGGCGTCACTCTCGGTGATCGCCGCCGCGCTGGGCCGGATTGCGCCCTTGAACGAGTGGTACGTGGGGACGTGGCTGGAAGTCTGGTTCAGCGCGTTCGTGAGCATCTTGGTTTTGGGAGCGGTGCTGCTGGCGACGAAGTGCGCGTTGGAGAAGCGGTTTGACCGCTGGTTCGCCGCCGGCCTGGCCGTGCTGGCGGTGATTTGCGTGGCGAGTTCCCTGTTGGCCAGGACCGAGGCGTGGGACCACTTCGCCACCGTGCTCCTCCGCTGATTGCCGGGAATTCCGGCGGCGAGGAACCAAACCCTCGTTTACGCTTTCCAAACTGGCGGGATGGACGGGACTCGAACCCGCGACCTTCTGCGTGACAGGCAGACGCTCTAACCAGCTGAGCTACCACCCCGGAGTGGGAAAAGACTGCGGACGCTAGGTTCGCGGCAAAGTGAGTCAAGCGTCGTTTTGAGGGTCCCGAAAAACCGGGGTTCGGCCTTCGTAAACCCGTGGAAGGACGGGGCCGAGGCCCCGGGCTCAGGCCCCGGTCGCGCCCCAGGTGTCCTTCAGGGTGATGGTGCGGTTGAACACCAGCCGATCCGGCCTGCTTTCCACCGAGTCCGCCGTGAAATAGCCCAGACGCTCGAACTGGACGCACTCGCCGGGCCGGGCCGAGGCAAGGGCGGTCTCGAGCTTCGCGGAAACCGTCTCAAGGGAGCGGGGATTGAGCACTTTCAGGAAGTCCTCCTCGGCCGCGGGCTCCGGCACGGTGAAGAGGCGGTCGTACAGCCGGACCTCCGCGTCCACGCAGTGGCTGGCGCTGACCCAGTGGATCGTGCCCTTTACCTTGCGGTCGGCATTCGGCTGTCCGGCGCGGGTCGTGAGGTCGGCCGTGCAGCGCAATTCCACGAGGCGGCCGTCCGTGTCCTTGATGATCTCGTCGAGGCGGATGATGCAGGCGTACTTCAGGCGCACTTCGCCGCCGGGCTTCAGGCGGAAGTACTTCGGCGGAGGAACCTCGGCGAAGTCGTCCGACTCAATGTAGACCTCGCGCGTGAGCGGCACCGGACGGGTGGTCGGGTTCTCGGCCTGCGGGTTGTTCGTCGCGCGGCATTCCACGCTCTCGCCGGCGGCGAGGTTGGTGAGGACGACGCGGATCGGCTTGAGGACCGCGAGGCGGCGGGGCGAGGCCGCATTGAGTTCATCGCGCACGGTGTGCTCGAAGAGCGCGATATCGGTGACGCTGTCGTACTTGGTCACGCCGACGCTCGTCACGAACCGGCGCAGCGCGGCGGCCGGGACGCCACGGCGGCGCAGGCCCGACAGCGTGGCGAGGCGGGGATCGTCCCAGCCGGAGACGACGCCTTCCTCGACCAGCTTGAGGAGGCGGCGCTTGGAGATGAGCGTGTAGCTCGGGACCAGCTTCGCGAATTCGTACTGGTGCGGCAGCGGGCGCGGAAGGTTGAGGCGACCGAGGATCCAGTCGTAGAGCGGGCGGTGATCAACGAATTCGAGGGTGCAGATGCTGTGCGTGATGCCCTCGAGGTAATCGCTCAGGCAGTGCGCGTAGTCGTACAGCGGGTAGATGCACCAGCCGGCGCCGGCGTGGTGGTGGGCGACGTGCCGGATGCGGGAGAGCAGGGGATCGCGCAGCCACACGTTGGGGGAGGCCATGTCGATGCGGGCGCGCAGCGAGCGCGCGCCGTCGGGGAACTCGCCCGCGCGCATGCGCTGGAAGAGGTCGAGGTTTTCGGCGACCGAGCGGTTGCGGAACGGGGATTCGCGGCCCGGGCGATCCGGCGCGCCGCGGTACTCGTCGGTCTCCTTGGGCGAAAGGTCGCACACGTACGCGTCGCCGTTGCGGATCAGCGTGAGCGCGTACTCGTAGAGCGCATCAAAGTAGTCGCTGGCGAAGAACGCCTCGCAGTCCGCGTCCTTCGTGCCAGCCGGCGCCGGGCTGATCAGGCGGTCGGTGCGACCGTCCGCCACCGTGCGCGTCTCCGGCTTGGCGCCGCGCGGCTTCACGCCGAGGCAGTGGTCAGCCCAGCCGTGAATCAGCCAGCGGACGTCGGCGGTGATGGAGTCGACGTATTCGACGTCCTCCTTGACCGGGTTGGTGTCGTCGAAACGGAGGTTGCAGCGGCCGTTCTGCTCGCGGGCGATGCCGAAGTTGAGGCAGATCGACTTCGCGTGGCCGATGTGGAGGTAGC
>CAZEJZ010000373.1:0-3815 GCA_964512415.1 uncultured Opitutaceae bacterium | reverse complement strand
CCTCGGGGAGGTCGAGCCGCATCCCGGCTTCGCGGGTCGTGGCATCGAAGCCATGACAGTGGAAGCACGTGTCCGACATGATGGGTCGGATGTCGCGGTTGAAGGAGATCGGGGCGGTGGTCGACGGCGCGCCGTGCAGACACGGCAGGAACCCGAGCACCAGCAGCGAGCGGAGGAGGAATCGGGACATCGGCGAGGACGGCTGTGAGATGACGGAATGGGCGGCTTGGACTCAGCCAAGCCGCCCATGGAGCAAACCTGGGCGCCGTCGGTTAGCCCGGGTTGGAGGCTCTGACTTTAGAACCGATAGGTCACCGAACCGCGGAGGTTGATGCCCGGCCCGGCGTAGACAAAGAAGCGCGAGATGGAAGCCATCAGGTACCGCTTGTCGAAAACGTTGTCGATGTTGGCCTGGTAGCTCCAAGGCCCGCGGACGTAACCGGCCGACAGATCCACCAGCGTGCGCGCCGGAAGGTAGAAGCTCGGTTGGTTCGGGATCAGATTGGAGGGGGTGCTGGCCGCGGTAAGACCGCTGACTGCGTCACCGGGCCGCTCGGCCAGCCAGTTGGCGCCAATCGAGACATTGAAGCCCTTCAGACTCGCGCTCTGGAACTCGTAGCGGGCCCAGGCGGCGGCGGACTTCTCGGCGGTGCCGCGGAAGGGGATGTTGTTGGGGTCGCGGTTGGTGAAGTCGGTGTAGTGGCCGATCACCGTGAAGCCGGTGGTCACGGCGAAGCTACCCTCAAGTTCCCAGCCCTTGGCGCGGCGATCGGAGAAGAGCAGCGGGGCCGGCGGATTCGGCGGCGGCACCGCCAGGTTGGCGGGGTTCGGCACCGAGAAGGCGTTCTGCTCGATCTTGAAGTAGGTGACCGCGATCTGGAGGCGGCTCTCAAGCAGGTGCGCGCGGGCTCCGATCTCATTCTGGCTGCCGACCGAGAAATCGGGCGTGCCGGCCGGGGACAGGTTGGTCGAGACCGGCGAGGCGTTCTCGGAGTGGCCGTAGAAGAGGGATACGTCCTTGAGCGGCTTGACGACCACCCCGTAGTTGACGGTGGTCTTCTGGTTGTTGATGTACGACCAGCGGCGTCCCGGAATGTAGTCCTCGGCGCGGTTGCGCACGTAGAGCCGCGACACCCCGCCGGAAACGATGAGCCGGTCGTCGAACGCGGACACGCTTTCGTTGGCGTAGTACTGGCGGGTGAGTTCGAACAGCCCGTTGTACGTGTTCAGCGTGCGCAGATTGGTGTAGGGCCCAAGCACGATGGCGTCGAAGTTGATGGGCGAGTTGTTGATGTTTTCGGCGTAGACGGTTTGAGCGCCGTTGGGAAACCGTCGCGTGTAGGCGAAACCGGCGCTGGTCGTGGTCTTGATGTCAGCGAACGAGCGGCTGTAGACCCAGTCGTTCTGGAAATTCCGTCTCGTGTCTCGGACTTCGGAAATGGTGCCGCCGCGATTGAAGCTGCGGCTCGGCACGGGAGCCGGCGAAGGGGTGAACGTGGGACCGGGACCGTAGATGAAGCCAGGGGTCCAGAGGCCCGTGCGCGGATCGCGGGCTCCGCCTTCACCGTTGATCGCGGAGAGGTTCAGCTGGGTGTTGGCGAAGTAGAGGTAGGCCTGACGGACGGCCACCCGCACGGACAGATGCTCCGTGAGGTCGCTCGTGAAGAACGCCCGGTAGATCGCCCGGCGGTCGCGCCGCCACATGTCGTCTGCGTAGGCGGGGGCGGTCGGAGAGACACCGGCGAGGAGACGGGCCGTGTTCGTCGAACCAGACGAGGGGTCGATCGGGATGCCGAGGTAGAGTCCGGACAGCGAATTGGAGTAGTCAGCCTGGACGGTGAGTTTGCTGCTCGGACCGACCTGCCACGACAGGGAAGGAGCGAGCACCTGTCGCTGCACCTTGGTGTTGCCCCAGTAGTTGTCGTAGTCGCGGACCGCGCCCACCAGACGGTAGGCAAACTTGCTCTTGGCGTCGCCGATGCGACCGGTGGAGTCGATCTCCACGGCACCCGCGTCGAACGCGCCGTACTCGACCTTCACGCTGTGGCGCGGCGCGACGAAGAGCGGCTTCTTGGTGACGTTGTTGATCGTGCCGCCGGGGCTGCCGGTGGGGGAGAGGATGGCATTGGGGCCCTTCACGACCTCGATGCGGTCGATGAGGATCGGGTCGAGGTTGCCCTGATTGACGTCGAAGTTGAAGCCGTCGACGATCGCACCGTCGGTCTGGAAGCCGCGGACGGTGATGCGATCGAGGCCGTTGGGAATCGTGGATTCCGTCACCCCGGGGATGTACTTCAGGGCGTCGAGAATGCGCGTGGCGCCGACATCCTTGAGGAGTGCGTCGGTCACGACATTGATGGTCTGCGGTGAGTCGAAGATGGACGTGCGGAGGCGGCCACCGCTGGTCGCTTCGGAGGCTTGGTAGCGATTGGGGGCCTGTCCGGAGACTTCGAAGGCGGAGAGCTTGACGACGTCACCGGCGGCGGGGGTCTGGGCGTCGACCGCAGTGGATGCGGCGAGCCAGCCGGCGACGGCGGCGAAGAGGGTGCGGGGTGATTTCATCGGGTACTTGGTGGGTTTGGGTTGCTGGTCGGAAACAGGTCCGACCTCCCCGGCACGCGGTGCGGCTTCGGTGTTGCGCCTGCGGCCGACCACAAGAGCGCCGGTGGCGGCGTCGTGGGAGGCCTCGAGGCTCGAGCCGGCGAGCATGCGTTCCAGCGCTTCGCGCGGCGTGAACTGTCCGCGAACGGCATTTGTCGACTCGCCGCGCACCTTGTCGGTGACGAAGACGAGCGAGCGGTCCGAGGCGGCGGCGAACTGCCGGAGGGTCGTTGCGGCGTCGCCGCGAGGGAGGTCAAAGGCCCGCGTCGCCTCCGCCGTCGCTGCGCACATGGGCGCCACCGCCACCGCCAGGCTGCACGAGGCGAGCACGACGGGAGCAGGGGAAAACGTCGGGGAGAAGCGGAGCAGGGCCACTAACCCTGTAACGCACGTCCTCAGGAAGTTGTTTAGTCGCACCGGAAAGATTCTGACGCGGCGCGATTCCAAACGCGTCGCAGCATGCCCACTATGGCGCGAACAACCGGACGGTGACTCCGTCGCGCTCGACGCGCACGATGCCGTCGCGCTCCAGCAACCGCACGAACGCCTCGACGTCATCGAGTGCAAACACCCCGCCGACGCGTCTCGCGCCCAGCGCGGGATCCGTGATGACGATCTGGACCGCGTGATGGCGGTTGAAGCGCGCGGCCACCTCGGCGAGCGGCAGGTCCGAGAAATCCATCACGCGCCGCTGCCACGCGAGCGCGGCGCGCACGTCGCTGGGAGCAAGGCGCACGATTTCGATCGCCGGGGAGGCAGCGGCTGCCAGGGGGACCGTCACGCGCTCACCTGCGGCAAGCGCGGCGGGAGGCGGGCTGCGTCCTGCCCCGCGAACTGGATCGGCTCCCGACCGCGCGCCAGGATCCGCGCGTTCCACCTCGATCTTGCCTTCCGTGACCATCACTTCGACGGCGCCAGGGGCGAAACGGACGTTGAACGCCGTGCCGACCGCGCGCACGGCCACGCCGGCGGCGTTCACGATGAAGGGTCGAGACGGATCGTGCGCGACCTCGAAGTGCGCCTCGCCGGACTCAAGCTCGACGAGCCGTTCCCCTGCGGTGAACCGCACGCGCGCGGCGCTCGACGCGTTCAGCTCCAACGTCGAACCATCCTCGAGGCGCGTGCGTTCGTAGCCGGCGGGAGCGGTCGCGTAGCGCGTCCCTGGCGCAACGGTCGACGGCGGCACGCGCAGGCCGAAGAACACGCCCACGGCC
>CAZEJZ010000372.1:0-3818 GCA_964512415.1 uncultured Opitutaceae bacterium | reverse complement strand
GAACCACGTTGAAGGTGGTCCAGAGGTCCGTGGCGGCATCGCCGTAGCGCACCGGCGTCAGCAGCTTCTCAGGGCTGAGGAGCTTCATTACCGGCTGATCGCCATCCCAGCGGAGGCCCGCCGCGCGCCGGGCGAACTCCACTCGCGTGGTCTGCGGGAGTTGCACACCCTGCCATTTGGCCACCGCCTCCAGCGCACGGGGCGCGTTCTCCGCCACGGACTGCGCCGCCTTGGCGAAGGCCTCGGCGGAAACGTCCATGTGCCGGATCGAGACATGGGCGAAGTCGGCGTCGGCCACGGTTAGACCGTTGCGGCAGACCAACCGATACAGGCCTGCGTCGATGCGGTAGGCCCGGCTGCCGTCGTGCGCGTTCTGCAGGATCATTTCCGGGCGAATGCTACCCACCTGAAATGCACCGGCCTCCAAGTCAACCCGCCGGGCAAAGCGGATTTCGTGCATCTGAAAACCGATGCGGTCCTCCAACCTGACCCGCTGTTCCGAAGCCTTCACCGGCTCCCAACCCTCCGCACCAAGCAGGGCAACGACCTGCTGGGTTGAAACGAAGGTGTAGCGCGACGACACCCCGGGCCGCGCGTGCTCGGCGAAGATCGAGGGAGCGCAGCGGCGGAGGTCATCGGGCGAAAGCGCCTTGAAGACGCGAGCGGGAGCAACGGGAACGGATTCAATCGAGTTCATAACTTTCCTTGTTCTGGAGCGCCCCAACGAGGGCGCATCGTGGCGGGCCGCGCCACGCGGACCCCAACCCGAGCCGAACCGAAAATCGGCCGCCCCGGAGGGATGCCGACGATCAGCACCGTCGCGCAAGGTGGAGCGCAGCGCAGCGAGCAATACCTTGAGGCGCGGACGGGCGGAAGGCGCTCGCGCCGCCGACCGCCAGCCGGCGCAGGTGCTACAATCAGGCAGCCCACAGGGGTCAGGCTACGCACACTGCGGATGCGCGAGCGGTGCAACGAGAGCGAGCACCGGCAGCCCAGCGGCGTCTGAGCGTCACCCTTGGGGGCGAGCGGGACCGGACGGTGCGCAGGTGTGGGAGCGGAGCGAAGGCGACAGGCCGGGAGTGGAGGAAGGAGTCGGCGCCGGCGGGAGCGCGGCAAGGCCGCCGGTGTCGCGACCGGAGAGCCTGCGACCGGGAGCGATCCTGGCGAATGGTCGTGCCCGGACGACGAATCGCCAGAGGCGTCCGTGAGCGCGGACGGAGTGCGGCAGCACGGAGCTGGCGTCGTGAAGCGGAGCGTAACAGCCCGGAGCGAAGCGATGGGTGAGAATCAGCGGGTGCCCGCATCGCGGGCGATGAGGCGAACAACCAAGCCGTCTCCGCCCGCAACGAGCGGCCGGAGCCGCAGTCGGAGCGAAACACCGGAGCGGTGGCCGGTCCCGCTCGCGCCACACGGTCTTGCCAAGGCAGCACGGGCGCACGGGAGTTCACTTCAGTCGGGTCAGAGCCGGATCGAACGCAGTCGCAGCGCATTCAGCACGACGCTGATTGAGCTGAGGCTCATGGCGGCACCGGCAAACATCGGATTGAGGAGCCAGCCGAACGTCGGGAAGAAGAGGCCGGCGGCGAGCGGGAGGCCGGCGACGTTGTAGGCAAAGGCCCAGAAAAGATTCTGCCGGATATTGCCGATGACGGCTCGGCTCAAATGCACGGCGCGAACCAGCGCCTGCAAATCACCCTTCACCAGCACCAGACCGGCGCTGTGCATGGCCACATCCGTGCCGGTGCCCATGGCAATCCCGACGTCCGCCGCGGCCAAAGCGGGGGCATCGTTGAGCCCGTCGCCCGCGAAGATCACCCGGGCTCCTTCTTGGCGATGACGCTGAACCAAGGACTGCTTTCCGGCCGGGGTCACTCCGGCATGGAATCCGTCCAGCCCGAGTTTGGCAGCGACTGCGGCGGCGGCCGTCTCACGGTCGCCGGTTACCATATACACCCTGAGCCCGGTCCGCTGAAGTTCGGCGATGGCTTCGGCGGTCGTGGGTTTGAGCTGATCCTCCAAGGCGATCAAGCCGGCAGGGCGGCCGTCGATGGAGACCGCGGCGAGCGTGGCCGCAGGGTGAGACTGCACTTGGGAGGCCGACTCGGCTCGGCCGACTTGAATCAGCCGACCGTCAATGCGTGCGCAGACCCCGGCACCGGCCTCGGCCTTGAATTTTTCCGCCTCCGCGAGGGACAGCCCGCGAACCCTGGCCGCTTCGACGATGGCACGGGCCAGAGGATGCTCGCTCGGGGATTCGGCGGAGGCGGCGAAACGCAGCAACTCCTCTTCGCTGGTGCCGGCATACGCCTCGACGGCGACCACGGCCGGCCGACCGACTGTAAGGGTCCCGGTCTTGTCAATCAGAAGGGTATTCGCCGAAGCCAGACGCTCCAAGGCGGCGGCATCCTTCACGAGCACGCCCGCTTGGGCGCCGCGCCCGATACCGGTAACAAGGGAAACCGGCGTGGCGAGGCCCAAGGCACATGGGCAGGCGATGATGAGCACGGCCACCGCATTCAGGAGTCCGTGCAGCCAGCCATCGACCGGAGCCAGCAGACCCCAGGCGAGAAACGTCAGTCCTGCGACCACCAGCACCGCAGGGACGAACCACGCGGAAACCCGGTCCGCGAGCCTTGCGATGGGGGCCTCGCTCTCGGTGGCCTGTTCGACCAGGCGCACGATCTGCGCGAGCATGGTGTCCGCTCCCACCCGCTCGGCGCGGAAGGTAAACGACCCGGTCGTGTTGAGCGTGCCCGCGTGGACCTTCTCGCCCGCGCGCTTCGTCACGGGCAGAGGCTCACCGGTCAGCATCGACTCGTCGATTTCGGCGGCCTCGGCCAGGAGGGCGCCGTCCACCGGAAGGTTTTCGCCGGGTCGCACGCGCACCACATCGCCGACTTGGAGCGCTTCGACCGGCACGGTTTCCTCCGTGCCGTCCGCCCGCACCCGTTGCGCCTGGCGCGGAGCCAGATTCATCAGTGCGCGGATGGCGGCGTCGGTGCGCGCGTGCGTCCGCTGCTCGATGATCTGGCCCAGCAGGACAATTGTCGTAATGAACGCGGTGGCCTCGAAATAAAGAGGCAGGCCGTGCCCGGACTGCAAATTCGCCGGGAACCACGCACCGAACAATACCGCCGCGGCGCTGTAGAAGTAGGCCGCCCCGGTTCCGGTCACGGTCAGGGTGAACATGTTGGTATCGCGGTCGCGCACGGACTTCCACCACCGCCGGTTCATCGGGGCACCCGCCCAAAAGAAGATCGGGGTCGTCAATAGCAGTTGAATCCAGCCGGACGCGTGAGGTGGGAGCCACGAGAATGCGTGAGGCCAGAGCATTTCGCCCATGGCGAGCGCGAGCACCGGCAGCGTCAGGGCGGCAGCCACGTAGAGCTTTGGCCGGAGGTAGCGTTCGTGGGGGAGCCCCATGTAAACGGGCTCGTCGGGCGCTGGAAGGGCGTCCGTGCGGCTCATGCCGTGATGATGCCCACCATGAGCGGCTGGGGCCGCGGTGTGGGGGGCATGACAGTGGCTGGAGGAATGGTCCATGGGAGCGGAGGATTTCATGATGAATGAGGGCTTACATCTCCGCAGACGGACCTCGCGGCCGGATCTTACAGACTGCGTTACGATTCTTTTTCCGGCGCGCAGTTGCAGTCCAGACAGGCGCCGTCGGCGCAAGCTCCGCAGAAGGTCTCAAGGCGTTCCCGGAGTCTTTTTCGCGCCCGGTGGAGAATGACGCTGGCGTGGTTCGCGGTGAGGTCCATTTCGCGTGCCGTGGCTCCGATCCCTGCCCCTTCCAACTCCACCTGGCGAAGGAGTTC
>CAZEJZ010000371.1:0-3819 GCA_964512415.1 uncultured Opitutaceae bacterium | reverse complement strand
GGAGGTGATGGGATGGGTCCAGTGGTTTGCGATGACGACGCTCGGGATCTCGAGCCCCAGCGCATCGCGCGCCGCCAGCACCTCAGCCTGATCGAGTGCGCTGGGCATTTCGACTCCGTGGAAACCCGCATCCCGCAGCAGCTGAAACCGCTCGCGGACGGACCGCTTGAGCACCGCGTCGCCCTTGAACATGCCGTACATGAAGCCCTTGCGCAGGGCGCGGGCCGGACGGGCGGTGGGCGCACCAGCTGCGGGAGCATTCCCCGCGGCCGGAGCGGCGACGGCCGAGGCGAGCGGGAGCGCGGCGCCAAGCGCGGCCGCCGAACGGAGAAAGGAGCGGCGGTTCATCAGGAAGACGGGAGTTCGCGGAGGAAGATGTTGCGCCACGTCGTGGCTCCACCGTGCGTCTGCAACTGGATCGGACCGCGGGCCGGCACCGGCCGACGCTGTTCCGGGGTCAGCGCCTTGTTCATCTTGTCATAGTAGTTCTCGAGCACGACGTCCTCCACCACCTGCTGGCCGTTGAGCCAGACGCTGACGCGGCTGCCGACCATCGTGATGCGCAGCGCGTTCCACTCCCCGATCGGGCGATCCGCCCGGACCTTGGGATCGCGCCCGGGCGTGCCCTTCGTGTTGTTCCACAGACCGCCCGACCCAAACGCGTAGCCGTGCCCCTTCGGATCGGGCATGGTCGGATCCCAGATCTGCACCTGGGGCACGCCGCGGAGGTACACTCCGGAATCAGCGCCCGGCGCGAGCTTGAACTCGAGCAATAATTCAAAGTCACCGTAATCACGCTCCGTGGTCGCATAGCCACCGAAACCATCATTCACCAACTCTCCGCCTTCGACGCGCCAGTGCGGCTTTCCGTCCTTCAATTCAGTCAGGCTGCGCGTCCACTGCGTGATGAGGGCGGCCCGCTCCGCCGCGGGCAACTCGAGCAACTGGCGATGATCATAGGTCGTGCCCCCGCGCCAGCCCGTGAAATCATGCCCGTTGAAGAGCGCGACGAATCCCGGCGGCGGGGCCGCGACATGGGCCTTCGCCGCGGCGGCGAACGGGGCAGACAGAGCAAGGACGAGTGACGCGAGCAGCGCCAACGGACGGCGGGGAATGGCCATAGGGGAAAGGAGGGTACGAGCCGCCACCATCAGAGTCGGCGGGCGGCAGTCGGCAAACCTAATCCCCGAAACGGCTCGGACGCGGGTCGCGGCGCCGCTGAATATTCGTGAGCACAGGCTCGCCTCCGCGCATCGTCACTGCGAAGCTCCGCCCATGAGCCGTGAGCTGGAAAACCCCAAGCTGTTCACTCTGCCGGAGGCCGTGGCCGCGCGGGAGGCGCTGCGTCGCGCGGGCAAGCGGGTCGTGCTCACCAATGGCGTCTTTGACCTGCTGCACACCGGACACCTCTACTCCCTGCAAAAGGCGCGGCAGTGCGGGGACGCCCTGTTCATCGCCTTGAATGCGGACGAAAGCGTCCGCGCCATCAAGGGTCCGTCACGCCCCGTGCAGAGCGAGCGGGAGCGCGCCTACGCCCTCGCGGCCCTGGCCTGCATCGATGGGGTCGTGATCTTCCGCACGCCCCGGCTCACCGAGGAAATCCGCGCCCTGCGCCCGGATGTTTACGTGAAAGCGGGAGATTACACGCTGGAGAAGCTCGATCCCGGTGAGCGGGCCGCACTGCAGGAGGTCGGCGCGACCATCCAGTTCCTGCCGTTCCTGCCGGGCTTCAGCACGACCCAGCTGATCGCACGAATCAAAGCCGCCGGGGAGATTTGACGTCGCCGGCCCCGTCGCGGCATTTTTCGCCGATGCGTGTCGTGATTCTCGGGTCGGGTCGGGGTTCAAATGCGGAGGCGATCCTCGCCGCGGAAAAGGCCGGCCAGCTCGGCCGCGCGCGCGTGGTGGCGCTGTTCACGGACCGCGCCGACGCACCGATGCTGGGCCTGGGGCCACGCTTCGGCGTCCCCGCCGCGTTCATCGACCCCGCTCCGTTCAAGACAAAGCTCGAGGGCGAGGGCGAGGCGCGGTTCATCGCCGCCGTCTCCGCCGCGCAGCCCGACCTCGTGGTGCTCGCAGGTTTCATGCGGGTGCTGAAGCCGGGCTTCCTCAACGCCTTCGCCGGTCGCATCATCAATCTCCACCCCAGCTTGCTCCCCAGCTTCCCGGGCTTGGACGGGATCGGCCAAGCCTTTCGGCGCGGGGTGAAGATCACCGGCTGCACGGTGCATGGCGTCACCGCCGAGGTCGATGGCGGCCCGATCATCGATCAGGCCGCGGTGCGGGTCGAACCCAGCGACACGCTGGAAAGCCTCGCCGCCAAGGTCCACGCCGCCGAGCACGCACTGCTGCCCGCGACGATCGCACGGCTCAGCCGGGGCTCCGCCTAGCACGACGGAACCGACTCTCGGGTGCCACAACCCGGATCCCCACCCGCCTCAACGGCGGTGGGTGTCGGATTCACGCGAACACGGGCTGCAGAAACAGACCAGACCCGCCAGAAGCAGCGGGCCAAGACCGATCAGCAAGCCGGTGCGGGCATCACCGCTCATGGCGGAAAGCCCACCGACCACCGCCGCGAGCACCACCACGCAGGCGGCGATGACGCGCCAGCGGGCAGCTTTGCGACAGGGAGCAGCAGAGGGGGTAACTGCCGGATTAGCCAAAGCATCAACACCTTGAAAAATCATTCCCGAGGCCTTCAAGCCCGAAGTCGCGTCTCACCCCCCGAAAAAAGTTTGAACGAAATCACCCCGCCCGGCGTCCTCCCGGGCCGCCATTCCCGAGTTTGCCGTTGTTTTCGCTCGTTCGAGGCGGCACCGTCCCCGGACACCCATGAGCGCGGTCCGGACCCTCGCCTTTCGCCGTTTTCTGCACGCGGTCGGCCCCGTTGACGCCGTGGGGGTCGAGGAGCGCGTCGCCAAATACGGCACGCGTTCGATCAAGCGGCAGGCCAAGGTCTTCGGTTTGAAGCTGGCCGCTTCGATGGTCGACCTGACCACCCTTGAGGGCAAGGACACGCCGGGAAAGGTGGCCGCGCTCTGCGCCAAGGCCGTGCGGCCCAATGACCGCGACGAAGACGGCCTTGGCTGCCCGCCCGTCGCCGCCGTCTGCGTCTACCCGTCCATGGTCGCCGCCGCCCGCCGCGCCCTCGGGGCCGACTCGCCGGTCCGCATCGCGTCCGTCGCCACCGCGTTCCCTTCCGGTCAGGCCCCGCTCGTCACCCGCCTCGCCGAGGTCCGCGCTGCCGTGCGCGCCGGGGCCGACGAGATCGACATGGTCATCAACCGGGGTGCGTTCCTCTCGGGCGATTTCACGCGGGTCGGCGACGAGATCAGTGCCGTCCGCGACGCCTGCGGCCAGGCCGCCCTCAAGGTCATCCTCGAGACCAGCGAGCTCGAAACCTACGACGCGATCCGCGCCGCCTCGTTCATCGCGCTGCGCCGGCTGCGGCCGGGCGACTTCATCAAGACAAGCACCGGAAAGACGTCCGCCAACGCCACGCTGGGCAATAATCAGGTGATGCTGGAGGCGATCCGCGACCATTACCTTGCCTCAGGGATCGCCATCGGCATGAAACCGGCCGGCGGCATCCGCACGGCCAAGCAGGCTCTCACGTTCCTCATCGCCGTGAAGGAAACCCTCGGCGATGCCTGGCTCACGAATACGCGCTACCGTTTCGGCGCCTCCTCGCTGCTCAACGACTTGCTCCGCCAGCTGGAAAAGGAACGAACCGGCGCCTACCAAGCCCCGTATCGGTTCAGCGAGGCGACAGAAAGCTACTGAGCCTCGCCCCCGACTTCACCGCGCCGCCCTCTC
>CAZEJZ010000370.1:0-3823 GCA_964512415.1 uncultured Opitutaceae bacterium | reverse complement strand
CTCGGCGGGTCACCTCGATGGCCTCGTCCGCGCGCCCCACCCGTCCCAGCGCCGAACGAAGCCTGCGCTCCGCTGACGCCCCCCGACATCCCGGCGGAGCCCGCGCCGGCGCCACCAAAGGTTCCCGCGCCCGCACCACCGCTTCCCGCCGCTCCCGAGGGCAGCGCGGGCACAAGGCCGCGGAACTTGGGCTCAAGGTCGTACTGCGTCAGCTTCCGGCCTTGCTGGAGAACGACGATGTTCTCGGCGAAGTTGCGGAGCTCCCGGATGTTTCCGGGCCAGGGGTAGGCCTGCAGGCAGCGCATGGCGTCCGGCTCCACCGACGACGCCGCAAAACCGTTCTCCTGCGCAAAGTGCTTCAGAAAATGGGTCAGCAGCAGGGGAATGTCCTCCGGCCGCTCCCGCAGGGCCGGGAGTCCGATGCGCACGACGTTTAGGCGAAAGAAAAGGTCCTCCCGGAACTTCCCTTCCCGCACCATCTGTTCCAGCGAGCGGTTCGTCGCGGCGACGAGCCGGACGTCGAGCTCAAGGGGCTTGTTGCCGCCCACGCGCTCAACGGTGCGGGTCTCAAGAAAGCGGAGCAGCTTCACCTGCGTGCTGGCGGTGATTTCTCCGATTTCATCGAGGAAGAGGGTGCCGCCATCCGCCGCTTCGAAGCGACCGATCCGCCGTTCCGTCGCGCCCGTGAACGCACCGCGCTCGTGACCGAAGATTTCGCTCTCAAGGAGGTTCTCCGACAGCGCCGCACAATGCACCGCGATGAAGGGCGCCCGCGACCGGGGACTCGCTTGGTGGATCGCCTGCGCGATCAGTTCTTTGCCGGTGCCGCTCTCGCCTTCGATCAGGATCGTCGCCCGCGAGGGCGCCACGAGCCGCACGCGCTCCAGCACGTCCTGCAGTTTCCCCGAATTGCCGATGATGCCCGAAAAACTGAACTTCTCGTCGAGGCGTTCGTGCAGCTGCTTCACCTCGACTTCGAGGGTCTTGTTCTTGAGCGCGCGCTGGATCAGGATCTCCAAGCGCTCGATGTTCACCGGCTTGGTCAGGAAATCCACCGCCCCGCGCTTCATCGCCTCCACCGCCGTATCAATGCTGCCGTAAGCAGTCATCATGATCACCGCAGGCCGGTTCGGCAGGGTCAGCGCCTTGTCGATCACCTTCAGTCCACTCTTGCCGCCCGGCATGCGGAGGTCCGTCAGCACGACGTCAAACTCCGACGACTCCATCAGGTTGAACGCTTCATCCGCGTTCCCCGCCACCGAAACATCATAATCGTCCCCCAAGGCCTGCTGGAGCCCCTCGCGGGTGTTCTTCTCATCATCGACAATGAGGACGCTCGGCACCATGGGGCAAATTGACACACTAGCGGCCGCGACGGTCAAGCGTGCAGGCGTGGGCCGCGATCCGACCGGTCCGTGGTGAAGGCCTCGGCAGCCGGCATAGACTCGGCTCCGCGCTGGCCCGCGCTGGAGCTTCGTTGGGTGCTCCACGCCGGTTCTGCGGCGCGGACAGCACCGGGCTGCCCACGCCTCTCCCGCCGCGCCAGCTTGGGGGCATTAGCCTCGCCGCGCCTACTCCCCCGCCGGGGCGAGCATGCGGACGCGGCGGTCTTTCCGGGGAAAGCGCAGGGTCACGACGGTGCCGACGCCTTCCTTGCTCTCGATCCCGACCTGCCCGCCGTGCTCGCGGAGGATGCGCTGGACGATCATCAGGCCGAGCCCGTGGCCGTCGGCCTTCGTGGTGTGGTAGGGCTCGAAGAGTTTGAGGAGGTCTTCCTGGCGGATGCCGCTGCCGGTGTCGCCGAAAACCACGGTGACGAAATCATCGTCCGCCGCGGCGCCGACACGGAGGACGCCGCCGGGCTTCATCGCCTCCATCGCGTTCTTGATCACGTTGAAGAACGCCTGCTTCACCTGGTCCCGATCCGCCATCACGGTTGGGAGTCGGTCCTGTGTCTCCGCTTCGACCTTGATCCCGCGGTCAGCGAGTTCGTCCTGCTGGAAGCGGAAGACGTCGGCGAGGATCTCCGCGAGGTCGTTCTCGACCAGCGCCGGAGGCCGCGGACGGATCGCCTCGAGGAAGTGCGTGATGATGCCATCGAGGCGCTGCACCTCGGCCTGGCAGATCGCGACCGACTCCGACAGCGCGGCGGCTTCCTTGTCCTTGGCCGCGAGCCGCAGCTTCTTGATCCGCCGCTCCATCAACTGCAGGTGAATCGTCAGGGAATTCAGCGGATTGCCGAGCTCGTGCGCGACGCTCGCGGCAAGGAGCAGGATCGACGACGTGCGCTCGCTTTCGATGCGCTCCTCCGTGGTCGCCTTGTCGCGGGTGACGTCGGTGAGGATGACGACGAAGCGCCGCTCCGCGCCGGACTTCGGGTCGGAGCGGAACGGCACCATGTACAGCCGCACGGTGCGCGGCTCGGGGTACGTGAGCTCGAATTCACGCGCCACGATCGGCAGCGCGACGTCGTCGTCCATGATCGCGCCAAGCGAGGGGCGCAGCCCAGGCACGAGGCGCCAGAGGGTCTGGCCGGCGAGGTCCTTGCCGCCACCGAGGCCGATCAGCTGGTCCGCGGCGTCGTTGGCGTAGGCGATGACGCCCTCGACATCGACGACGAGGATGCCCTCCTGCAACACGTTGAAGATGTCCTCGAACAGCCCGCGCTCCCGCGCCAACCGTTGTACGAGGTTGGTGAGATTGACCGCGTCGAGCTGGTCGAGCCGACCGAGCACGCGATCGAGGGAGGAGGGACGGCGGGTGGCCATGGCGGGGCGTCAGGCTTCGGCTGCGTCGAGGAAATCCATTTGGCCCGGGTCGGGCTGCGCGGCAAGCAGCTTGCGCAGGAAGACGTCGCGGTGCTGGGGGCAACGGCCGAGTCGGAGCACGGCCTCGCGGTGCTCCTCGGTGCCGTAGCCCTTGTGCTGGGCGAAGCCGTAACCGGGGTGCTTCGCGTCGAGTTCGACCATCAGGCGGTCGCGGGTGACCTTGGCGATGATCGACGCCATTGCGATGCACAGGGAGCGCGTGTCGCCGGTGACCACGGCGACGTGCGGGTACGGAAAATTGCGGAGGGCGAGGCCGTCGATGAGGATGCGCGCGGAGGCCTGGGGCTGGAACGCGGCGATTTCCTCGGCGGACGAGAACAAGTCCGGCTCGCGGGTCGGGGCGAAGGCCGACGGCGGATAAATCCCTTCGAGCGCGCGACGCATCGCGAGCTTGGTTGCGCCGAGGATGTTGTGAACCTCGATCTCGGCGACGTCAGCGACGCCGAAGGTCGCGTGGATCTGCCCCTCGTTGGCGAGCATTTCGAAGTCGGCCCAAAGCGCCTCGCGCTCGTCGGGGCCGAGTTGCTTGGAATCGTTGATCCGGCGCGCGTTCGCCTCGGTCCAGCGGCTCTCGAGGAACGTGCGCGTGACCAGCACGGCGCCGGCGACGACGGGGCCGGCAAAGGCGCCGCGGCCCGCCTCGTCGACGCCGATCAGCTCGGTCACCCCGTCCAGGTGCTTCAGGTCGAAGCTGCGCAGTTGCCGCCGTATCGCCATGCCGTGGGAGCCCTGCGGCGCGTCACCAGTCCATCTTGGCCTTCGGTTCCGGCAGCGGCAGCTCGTCGAGCTTGCCGGCGTCGCGCACGACCTCGTACGCGGTGCGGAAGTGCAGCTTGGCGTAGTCTCCGAGGGCGCGCGCGCCGAAGCGGGCGATGATCTCCGCGCCCTGCTTCTTCACCAGCGGGCCGGCGCCCTTCTGGAGCTTGGAGCCGAAGCGCTCCGACAGCCGCTTCATCTCGCGCACGTAGGCGGCGCGGGCGACGACGGAGGCGGCG
>CAZEJZ010000369.1:0-3830 GCA_964512415.1 uncultured Opitutaceae bacterium | reverse complement strand
CGCACGGTACGCAGACTCCCGCGGCTACGCCGACGACCAGCCCCGCTCGATCTGGCGCTACCGCGACTACGTGATCGACGCGTTCAACCGCAACCTGCCGTTCGACCAGTTCACCGTCGAGCAACTCGCGGGTGATCTGCTGCCCAACCCGACCGCCGAACAGGTCTACGCAACCGGGTTCCATCGGAACACGATGAATAACACCGAGGGCGGGACCGACGACGAGGAGTTCCGCTCCGTCGCGGTGATCGACCGCGTCAACACGACGTTCGCGGTATGGATGGGGTCCTCGATGGCGTGCGCGCAGTGCCACACGCATAAGTACGACCCGTTCACCATCACCGAGTATTTCCAGCTCTACGCGATCCTGAATCAGACCGAGGATGCGGATCGCAACGACGAGGCGCCTTTCGTCGAATTCTACACCGCCGAGCAGGAGGGGCTGCGAGCCCAGTGGAAACGGCAGATTCAGGAGGCGCATGCCCGAGTCCTGGCCAAAGCGCCCGCCCATGCCGCCGCGGCCGACACGTGGGCAGCCGCCTTCCCGGCGAAGCCGTCCTGGCGCGCTGATGCAACGCAGGCGCTTCGCTTCTCCTCCGGCTCCAAGAACGCGGTGGTCGACACCGACGCGCGCGTGTTCGTCCCCGCCGGAGCGACCAAGGAGACGGTGTCCGTCGAGTTGTCGACGCCACGCGATCAGCCCGTCACCGCCATCCAGGTCGAAGCACTCCCGCACGCCTCGCTGGCCGGCGGAGGCGCCGGCGGGGCCGAGGGGCGCTTCGTCGTCACCCGCGCCCGGGTCGGCGTCAAGGGCGCCGCCGCGCTCCCCGCACGTTACATCCGCGTCGAGCTCCCCGGTCCGAACCGCACGCTCCCCCTCGCCGAGGTCGAAGTCTTCGGCGAAGGCCGCAACCTCGCGCGCGAGGGACGAGCGTATCAGACGTCCGTGGCGAACGGTGCCGAAGCGTCCCGGGCGATCGATGGAAAGACCGATGGCGACTTCTCCCGCGGTTCCGTTTCGCTCACCGCACCGAATGACGACACGTGGTGGGAGGTCGATCTCGGGGCGACCCGCACCGTGGAACGCGTGGTCCTGTGGGGCCGCACGGGCGCCGAGTCAACGCCCGGCTGGATTCGCGTCCTCGTCCTGGACGAGAACCGCCGACCGCTCTGGGCACAGATGGGCCGGGAAGCACCGCGCCCGAGCCGCGAGCACCGCATGAGCGATCCCGTGGATGTCCGGCTGGCCCAGGTCACGGCCAGCTACGCCGATCCGGAGTACGACGAATCCTACATCATCACCGACGCGGAGCCGGATCCCAAGCGGACCAACCCGCGGAAGCGCACGGCCTACAAGAAAGGCTGGGGCAACGGGGGCGCGATCAACCAGGCGCATCAACTGTACCTCGAGCCGGCCAAGCCAGTGGTCCTCGGCCCCGGCGAGACGCTCGTGGTCACGCTGGAGCAGACGGCCGAACTCCCCAACGCGACCCTGAACCACTTCCGCGTCACCTACTCAAACGAGCCCCGGGTCGCCGACCAGATTCACACGCCCGCCGCGGTGCTCGCCGCCCTCGCGGTTCCCGCCTCGACGCGCTCGGAGTCCCAGCGCCGCACCCTCCTGGAGCACTACGCGCTCAAGATCGCCCCCGACTTCGCGGCCGAACAGACGGAGATCGCTCGTCTGGAGCGGTCGCTCAAGGACATGCCGGTCAATACCACCTTGGTGATGCGAGAGCTCCCCCCGGGCCATCAGCGCACGACGCACGTGCAGCTGCGCGGTAACTTCCGCGAGCTCGGCGACGTGGTGAAGCCGGGGGTCCCGGCGGTCTTTCCGCCGCTCGAGGCGGATCGCCCTGCCGATCGCCTCGCCCTCGCCCGCTGGCTGGTGAGCCCCGCAAATCCGCTGACGGCTCGCGTGCAGGCCAACCGCCTCTGGGAGTCCATCTTCGGCCTCGGCATCGTTCGCACCACCGAGGAGTTTGGGTCGCAGGGCGAGGCTCCCACCCACCCGGAGTTGCTCGACTGGTTGGCGACGGAGTACGTCCGACTCGGCTGGGACCAGAAAGCTTTCCTCCGCCTCTTGGTGACGTCCGCCGCCTATCGCCAAAGCGCCCGGGTCACGCCTGAAGCCCTTGCCGGCGACCCCGAGAATCGCCTGATCTCGCGCGGTCCGCGCTTCCGCCTGAGCGCGGAAATGATCCGCGATCAGGCGCTCGCGGTGAGCGGACTGCTGAGCCCCCGCAGCCACGGCCCGTCCTCCCGGCCCTTCCAGCCCGCATCAGGCCTGAACGCGGCCTTCGGCAGCAGCCTCGACTGGAAGACCGACGTCGGCGAGGGCCGACTCCGCCGGGGACTGTACACGGAATGGCGCCGCAGCAGTCCCTACCCCTCAATGGCGGCCTTCGATGCCCCGAATCGCGAGGTCTGCACCCTGCGCCGCGATCGCAGCAACACGCCGCTGCAAGCCCTCGTGACGATGAACGACCCGGTGTACGTCGAGGCCGCGCAGGCTCTCGCGGCCGCCTTGGCCGATGCCGGACCGAACCCCGCCGATGGGATCCGTCTCGGATTCGAGCGCGTGCTCGCCCGCCCGCCCGTCGCCGCGGAAGTGCGCGCACTCGAATCCCTGTTCGCGGATTCCCTCGCCAAGTACACCGCGGACACCGGTCGGGCGACCGCGCTCACCGCGAACGTGGAGCGGCCGCCGCCGGCCCACCTTTCCGCCCCGACGCTCGCCGCCTGGATCACCGTGGCGAACGTCCTTCTGAATCTCGACGAGACCCTGATGAAGCGCTGAACCCGCCCCGCCCATGAACCTCGCCCTCGAAAAACTCCAGCACCAGACCCGTCGCCAGTTTCTGCGCCGCGCCGGACAGTTCAGCCTCGGCGCGATCGCCCTTGAGGCCCTCCTTCCCCGCGGGATGGCGTCCGTCGGCGCGATCAGCGCCACGGATCCCATGGTCTCCCGGCCGCCGCACTTCGCCCCGAAGGTGAAACGGGTCATCTACCTGCACATGTCCGGTGGCCCGCCCCACCTCGACCTGTTCGATTACAAGCCGGAACTGGTGAAGCGCGACGGTCAGTATGCTCCCGATGACTTCGTGAAGGGGAAGAAGTTCGCCTTCACCTCGGGCACCCCGCGCCTCATGGGCACGCCCCGCACCTTCAAGCAGTATGGCGCGGGCGGCACGTGGATGTCTGACGCCGTGCCCCATTTTCACTCCGTGGCCGACGATTTGTGTGTCATCAACTCGATGTACACCGATCAGTTCAATCACGCCCCGGCGGAGTTGCTCCTGTTCACGGGTTCGCCGCGCCAAGGCCGCCCCTCGATGGGATCCTGGGTCACCTACGGCCTCGGTACGGCCAACGAAAACCTGCCCGGCTTCGTCGTCCTCGTCAGCAGCGGCACGCAGCCGAGCGCCGGGCAGGCCGTCTGGGGCACGGGGTTCATCCCCTCGGTCTATCAAGGCGTGCAGTGCCGCTCCAAGGGCGATCCCGTCCTCTACGTGAGCGACCCCGCCGGCATGGACCGCGCGACGCGTCGGCGCACCCTGGACGCGCTGCGCGAGCTCAACGAGTTGCAGGCCGCCGAGCTCGGCCATCCGGAAACGCTGACGCGCATTTCCCAGTACGAACTCGCCTTCCGCATGCAGACCAGCGTGCCCGAGGTAATGGACATCTCGCGCGAGCCCGCCTCCGTCCTCGAAGCCTACGGCGCCCGCCCGGGTGACTCCAGCTTCGCGAACAACTGCCTGCTCGGCCGACGCCTCCTCGAACAGGGCGTGCGCTTCGTGCAACTCTTCGACTGGGGCTGGGACTTCCAC
>CAZEJZ010000368.1:0-3834 GCA_964512415.1 uncultured Opitutaceae bacterium | reverse complement strand
GCTTAGCTCGTGGGTTTATGCAGCTTGAGATTCCTTCGGGTGACTTTGCCGCGACCAGCTTTGATCTGGATGGGACCTTGGTCGACTCCATGCCGGCTCACTACCTGGCGTGGGACGCGGCAATGCGGGCGAGCGGACTGGGGGAGCCGCTCGATGAGGAGTACTTCTATGCCTTGGGTGGAGTGCCGACGCGGCGGGTCGCCGAGTTGTTTGCGGAACGCTACGGGCTCCAGATCGACCCGGATGCGGTGATGCATCTCAAGGAGTCGCTCTATCTGGAGAGACTCTCGGCGGTTGCGGTGATCGAGCCGGTCGCTGCGGAGGCGCGACGGGCGGCTGCGCGGCATCCGATTGCCATTGCGACGGGCGGTCTACCCGAGGTGGCCATTCCCTCGCTGGAGGCCACGGGGTTGCGTTCCCTGTTTCCGATCGTGATCACGCCCCGGGATGTTCCCCCGGGCCGAGGCAAGCCGGAGCCGGACATGTTCCTGCTCGCGGCCGAGCGGATGGGTGTGCATCCGGGGCGTTGCCTCGTGTTCGAGGACGCCGAGCCAGGGATCGCGGCGGCTCGGGCGGCCGGAATGGCGACGGTCAGGGTGCCCAGCCGTCGGCGCTGAGGCTCCCGTCTAACGCAGTTTGCGCAGGGTCAGAGCTTCCGCGATGCGTTGGCTCAGGGTGTCGCGCGTGAAGGGTTTCTCCAGGAAGAGTGCGCCGAGCTTTCGGCTGGCCTCCATCACCGCGGGATCGCCGGCAT
The DNA here is from genome assembly GCA_964512415.1 of uncultured Opitutaceae bacterium. Lineage (GTDB taxonomy): Bacteria > Verrucomicrobiota > Verrucomicrobiia > Opitutales > Opitutaceae > UBA6669. The sequence continues at coordinate 3,080 of CAZEJZ010000368.1, read as the reverse complement.
AGCCGGACATGAGAATCAGAGCGAGATCGGGCTGTGCGAGGCGCGCGCGTTCCGCCAGCTCATAACCGCTCATGCCCGGCATGCTGATATCGCTCAGAAGGACGTCGTAAGAGGGATTATCCTGAGCCCGGCACAGGGTGAGTGCGTCGTCTCCCGTGCCGGCGGAGTCCGTTTCATAACCCAGCGTCTCGAGCAGTGCCGTGGCCACGGCGCGGATGGCTGGATCATCTTCCGCGATCAGAATCCGCTGGCCATCGCCGCGCGGAAGGAGTCCCGGAGCACGCCGTGCCTCCTCGGTTGCGGAACGGGCCTGAGGCAGGAGAACGCGGAAGGTCGCGCCCCCCCCGGAGCGCGGCTGGTGGACGAGTTCTCCGCCCAGACGACGCACGATCATCATGGCCGTGGCGAGGCCGAGCCCCAGTCCGCGGCCGCGCGGCTTCGTGCTCACGAACGGAGCGAAGAGCCGTGCCTGAATCTCCACGGGAACGCCGGTTCCGGAGTCGGATACGGAGATCTCCACATAGTCCCCGGCTGGCAGTTGCGCTTGGTTGCGCGGGGCGAGGGTCTGCGGCGCCGCGGTGATTTCGAGGCTTCCGCCGTGGGGCATGGCCTCACGGGCGTTCGTGACGAGATTCGTCAACACTTGTTCCAGCTGATTCCGGTCGGCCTCCACCCAGAGTGGTTCACTCGGCTCGTCGAGTCGCAAGGCAATCTGCTCGCCGAGGATCGACCGCATGATCCCGTTCAGGGCCGGGAGCCATGTCTGGAGGTCGATTTGCTCGGCGTGGGGCGTGGCGCGCCCGCTGAACGCCAGCAGCTGTCGGCTCATCAGCGCCGCGCGTTGGGTTGCGAGGAGAATCTCCGCAGTGCGATCGCGCAGCGTGGGCGCGGCCTCGTTCAACTCGTCATGCAAAATCTCGCTGTAGCAGCGAATGGCGGTAAGCAAATTGTTGAAATCGTGGGCGATTCCTCCGGAGAGGAGCGTCAATGCCTCCATGCGCGCCGCCGCCTCCGCGCTTCCCCCGGCACACCCCAGGGCGCTGAGCAGGCGGGGCCGCAGCCACGCCGTCGTCGTGACCGGGGCGTCGTCGCCGACGCGGAAAGGTGCGATCCAGATCGGAGAGGTGGGCTGGAGTGCCTCACATCGCTCGATGACCTCGGGCAGAAGCGGTGACTGGGGAGGAAGAACAAGGGCGATCAGGCTGGGAGGCCCGGCGTGGAGCGCGGCTTCCAATTCGGCCATCGAAGTCACCCACCGGACTCGCGATTCCGCTTTCTCGTCCTGAGCGACGAGATAATCCGCGAAAATCAGGATCGGAGTGTTGGGCATGGAACGCGGCTGCGTGCTCAGTCCAACTCAAGTGCGGGGGGAATCAAAGGGTTTTTCCGGTTTCGGGGCCGAACTCCGGCGATAGAGGCGGGCGGCCGCGGCCGGAGCCGGAGTGCTGGCGGGCTCATCGAGTTTGGGGCGGCGAAGGCTGTGGCGCAGCAGGAGTGCCTCGACTTCGCTCTGTTGCTGCAGGACGGCGAGGGTCGCCTCGCGTGCGGCCGACACGAGTCGCGCGTACTCCGCGTGCACGGCAGGATCCAATGGAGCCGCGAAAGCCTCCGAGCCGCGCAAGCGCTCCACGCTCATCTGTAACTGTTGCAGGAGCGCCTGACGCTGGTCAGTCAGCGAGGGGCGGTCCGACGGAACGGCGAGGGGAGCCTCGATGAAGGAGCGCTCCTCCGCGAGGAGTTGCTGTGCTCTCTCGCAGAGGTTTAGGTGGTCGCGGAGTGCGGTGATGCGCTCGTTCACGATGCAGGGCTCGGCACCTTAGGCGTCGAACTCCCCGGGGTCGATGACGATTCGACCTCCGGACGGGTGAGCTGATGCCATTCGCGCGTGGTTCGCGCCTGCCAGTCCAGATGACGGATTCTCCAGGAGGCCATTCGCCCGAGATCAGCGAGTTGCGTCGAAGGTGCGGGATTGGTCGAGGCGGCCGCGACCACCTCGCGATAGGCCTTGAGCGCCGACTCCGACGCCGCCAGGCGCTCGAAGCAGAGACCGATCTGGTAGACGAGCGACAGCCTCCATTCGGGCCGCTGGTCCATCGCGGCGAGGGTCTGGTAGATCGTGAGGGCGGAGGCGGCGTCGCCCCGCTCGTAGAATTCGTTCGCCAGCTGGTTCCCGGTGCGCCGCTGCCACTCCTGCCAGCGCTCCGGTTGCTCCAGACGGCGTTCGTGCTCCGCCGCAAGGAGCCGCTGCACGAGCGTCAGGGCTTCGTCCGTACGACCCAGTTGCAGGAGCAGCGTGGCTTGAAGGTGGAGAGCCTCGGCGGGCGCTGGAGTTGCGGCGTCTGCGCCGAGGGACGGAGCAAGCATCGCCACCGCCGCTTCCGTGCGACCGGCACGAGCATGCGCCTGAGCACCGTGGAGTCGGGCAACGTGAAGATCCTCCGGTGAAAGATCGAGGAGGACAAGCCGCTCAAACAGGCGGGAGGCCTCATCGAACCGACCGGCGATCAGATGCGTCTCGGCAAGCTCGAATTGAGCGGTGCGTGCGAGTTGGCGGTACTCCGCGTGATCAACCGACGGCAGGTTGAGGGTCGCGTTGATCACGCTGTACAGGCGGCCGATCGCGAGATCGTAGGCACCCAGACTGCGAAGGGCGCGGGCGAGTTCCAGGTAGATGGTCGGCACTGACGGGTGCTGCGGAGCGTCGCGCAGGAGCTTTTCGTAGATGGCGGCCGCGCGGGCGCCCTCGCCGCGGAGGCGATGGAGCCGGGCGAGACCGAAGAGAACGCGGTGATCCCGCTCCGGATTGGGTGGCGCTTCGAGGAGTTGCCGGAAGGCCAACTCCGCCGTGGCGTAATCGCCCGCAGCGGACTTCGTCTCTGCGATCCTCAGCAGGCTCGCCTCCTCCTGACTCGAAGACGGGAGCGCGTCCTCGGCATGCGGCTCCGGCACTGCGGCCTTCGGCGAAGAGGGTTCGGTCTCGGCAGCGGCGCGCGCGGAGGCGGGACCGGAGCCGATGAGCAGAAGGACGAGCAAGAGGCGTCTCATCGCTGACGGTAAGTGGCTGAACTGGGGGGCACACC
>CAZEJZ010000367.1:0-3840 GCA_964512415.1 uncultured Opitutaceae bacterium | reverse complement strand
ACGGCCGCGAACTGCTGCTGCCCACCGAACCGCGCCTGTACCCCAAGCGCGAGGCACTGGCGTGGCGGGTGGGGCAGCTGCAATAGGACCGACCGCGCGTATCTCCATGAACGCGCTCGATTTCCCGCTCGCCGGACGGGGCGGGGAGGGGGAGGATGGGCCACCACCCGCCTCCCGCATTGACGTCCATACGGCAATGCCGCACATTTGCGATGTACACATTCATCGAGACCAAGCTGTTCTCCCGGCTGATCGTCGACTACATGACCGACGACGATTACGCCGCGCTCCAGTGCCATCTCGCGGTGCATCCCGAATCCGGCGACGTCATCCAAGGATCTGGCGGCGTGCGGAAGATGCGATGGGCGGGCACGGGCCGCGGCAAGCGCAGTGGACTGCGGGTCATCTACTACCTCCGCACGCGGCAAGGGCAGATCTGGCTCCTGACCGTGTACCCGAAGAACGTCCGCGACTCGATCCCGGCATCCACACTCAGAAAGATCAAAGAGGAACTGGATGGCTCCCCCTAGGCAGATCGGCACCGAGATCCTCGAGGGGCTGCGCGAACTGAAGCGCGGCGAGACCGGTCGTGTCACGACGGTTCCGGCCATCTCCGCCATCCGGGAACGTACCGGTCTCTCGCAGTCGCAGTTCGCGCGCCTGCTCGGCGTCTCCGTGCGCACGCTCCAGGACTGGGAACAGGGGCGCCGCGCACCGTCCGGTGCGGCACGCACGCTGTTGCTCGTCGCCGCGAAGCATCCGAAGGCGCTGCTCGAGGTCGACTAGACCCCGAGCACGCACCGTGACGCAGGACGGAAGTAGTGAGCTCCGAATCACGGCTGGGACAGCCGACCGACGGGGAGCATGCGGAAACACTCCCCGCCGGCCAACCGCATCAGTGGCGCATCACCGTGACCGTGACGTCGAACTGGCCCCAGCCAAGAGCACGAGCCTTGTGCTCGTCGTTACGGTCGAAACGAACGAGCTGTCTTCCGGCTCGGAACGGGCTCGCAGCGCGATCCACGACGGCGACCAATCGCTTGTTACCGATCGGTGTGACACGCGGCGATGTCATGACGAGTGAATAGACCGGCGCGGTCGGAATCGGCAAGTTCCAGTTACGGAAGTTGGGTACCTGCTGCCCGTTCGTATCGAACCATCCTTCGGGACCGGTCCCCGGGTCCGGGATCTCGCCTGCCCATAGTTGGTTGCTAGGGTCCGGTTGCACGATGACGAGGTCACCATCCTCGAGGTCGAGCCTCAGGAATGCCTCGTCCGCATGTGTCACGCTGACTGTCTGTCTGAAGACGACCGTCTGCCGCGGACTTCTGGGTGGCAGTCCACCGGGCAACCGGCGGACATACCCTGCTGCCGAGATGAGGGATCCGAAACGGTTATGGAGAGTGAAGGCATCATAGTCGTTGTTAAGCTCGAAACTCGGCTTGATGACCAAGGTCGAGGTCGGCGCGAGGCGGATCGGCGGCAGTGCGGTGCGTCCCGGCCTCACGCCCGGGGCGAGTCCAAGTGAGCCGAAGAACTCATCCTCCAAGAAGCAACCTAACAGCGAAAGCGTGCGTGCGGAAGTGTTCTGGACAGTGATTGTCTCGTTCCCTCGGTCACTGCCCGCGGGATCTTCCTGAAACGCCACGATTGACAGCTCGCCGCGTGCCGGCGTATCTGGAACGTAGGAGATGAACGGGATCGTATGCGTATGATTGCCCTGATCGGTCGCACTGACGAAGTAGATGTAATCGTCTAACGATCTGTTCCCGGCACCCGAAAACACCGCATCTAACAACGGACCCTTCGGAGAGACATAGCTGTTGGTGATGGTTCCGGTCATCACATGACGAAGGTTATGGCTGAAGCTCGAGCTGGCCCTCAGGACCGAGGTCGCGTAGTTGACCGAGTTTCCGCTAGCTACCAATGTAGTGAGCAGAAACGGCTTGTTGCTTGCGCGCCGCGCCTCACAGATCATCTCTGGGATATCGAAGGCCGCATTCGTGGCGAACAAGGCCTCCGACGGGACGGCTTTTACGTTGAGATTGAATATGAGGGAACTGACCGGTTGCCCGCTGCTGTCCAAAGGCGGCTTTCCGGTACGATCGCGGAACTCAAAAATGAGCACCGTCGACTTAAGAGTGGAGTTGTCGGTACCGCCAGGGAGCCCACATCGGATACCGAAGTACTGCGGTTTCTCCGGCACAAGCTCGACATCGTCGACCTTGCCATAAAGATCGATGAAGCCGGACGTGTCTCGCTTGATGTCCGTAAAGATTTCACCGGATTCCGACATCACCTCGATGAGGTGATGCCCGACGTGGGAATGTCCCCTGGCATTCGGGATCCGCAGCGCGTCGAGTGTGAGCGGTACATGGACTGTTCCGTTCCCTGAGTAGTGGACGGTTCGCGTTCCGTTTGGATCGATGACTGAAATGCGGATCATTGGATCACACCTCGCTTGAGTGGTTGATGGATTGGGCCATTAAGAACGGCCTGCACCGTCCCGTACCGCCTTACGCGAAGCGACCGAAACTTTGGACATCAGGAGTCACCGCATCGCATCGGAGTGACTGCGGGCACGACAGGACCCGCGCAACGGCATCGCGCTCACCCCCGACGTGCACTGGGCGATGGACCGCCACCTGATCGCGCCCGGCCCCGACCTGCGCTGGCATGTGAGCGCGCGCCTCGACCGCCGCATCCCCGACTTCGAGCGCCTCTGCAGCCTCGACGGCCGCGAACTGCTGCTGCCCACCGAACCGCGCCTGTACCCCAAGCGCGAGGCACTGGCGTGGCGGGTGGGGCAGCTGCAATAGGACCGACCGCGCGTATCTCCATGAACGCGCTCGATTTCCCGCTCGCCGGACGGGGCGGGGAGGGGGAGGATGGGCCACCACCCGCCTCCCGCATTGACGTCCATACGGCAATGCCGCACATTTGCGATGTACACATTCATCGAGACCAAGCTGTTCTCCCGGCTGATCGTCGACTACATGACCGACGACGATTACGCCGCGCTCCAGTGCCATCTCGCGGTGCATCCCGAATCCGGCGACGTCATCCAAGGATCTGGCGGCGTGCGGAAGATGCGATGGGCGGGCACGGGCCGCGGCAAGCGCAGTGGACTGCGGGTCATCTACTACCTCCGCACGCGGCAAGGGCAGATCTGGCTCCTGACCGTGTACCCGAAGAACGTCCGCGACTCGATCCCGGCATCCACACTCAGAAAGATCAAAGAGGAACTGGATGGCTCCCCCTAGGCAGATCGGCACCGAGATCCTCGAGGGGCTGCGCGAACTGAAGCGCGGCGAGACCGGTCGTGTCACGACGGTTCCGGCCATCTCCGCCATCCGGGAACGTACCGGTCTCTCGCAGTCGCAGTTCGCGCGCCTGCTCGGCGTCTCCGTGCGCACGCTCCAGGACTGGGAGCAGGGCCGCCGTGCGCCGTCCGGTGCTGCGCGGACGCTGCTCCTCGTGGCGGTCAAGCATCCACAGGTGCTGCTCGAGGTGGTGTAAGGCCTTCGCCACGCCTGTGCACTGCGTATGCACCAGGTACTAACCAAGTACTAACGCGATTTCACGGCGACGCCGCACCCCCCTCAGCCCCGGCTTCTGGCCATCAGCGACCTCGAACTGCTCAGCTCGGGGTGCGCGACCATCCCGCGCGGCGCGCTCGGCTAAGGACGCGGTGCGGCCGACGACGACCTCATCCGCTGCGCCCGTCCGATACTCCAGCGGTAGGCGACTTCGATCCGCGAAGCGCCCACGCTCGAAAGGAATTTGGCCGAAGGCGTGATGCCGACCCGCCCCAGGTCGAGCCGATCGGCATCCCAGCAG
>CAZEJZ010000366.1:0-3843 GCA_964512415.1 uncultured Opitutaceae bacterium | reverse complement strand
GAAGCGACCTCGGGGCATTTCGGGCGGCGTCCACCGTGGTCGCCCGCGGGTGCGACCTCGTCTTCGTCGAGTATGCGGTGAACGACTTCGGGACGGCGGCCGATCGTCGCGGCCGGACCCGCGAGGGACTGATCCGCCAACTGCGGCGCGCCGGCATTGAGGTCGTGCTCATCCACGCTTACTGCGGGGAGATGGAGCCGGATCTCGTGGCTGGTCGCACCCCGGTCTCGATCGCGGAGTTCGAGGAACTGGCAGAGCGCTACGGTCTGTCCTCGATCTGGGCGGGCTTGCATGCGTGGGAGCAGGTACAACGAGGCCGCATGACGCCGAAGGAATGGCTGCCGGATGGCCTTCATCCCGAGGAGCGCGGGAGCCTGAGCTATGCCGAGCCGATCATCGCCTTCTGCGAGGAGGCATGGACGCGCCCCGCGGAGGGAACGGATGCTCCGAAGCCGGCGGGAGCGGTGCTGGCGGCGCCTCTTCATCCCGGATGTTGGGAGCATGTGCGGGTGGAGGACTTTGCCGCCGCGGATCTGGAGGGTCCTTGGATGGTGCGCAACACGCCGACCTGCCTCGGTCTGGATCGCGTACTTTGGACAACCGCGCCGGGCGCCCGGCTCCGGTGGCGGTTTCGGGGGCGTGGCGTGATGCTGGGCTTCGACTTCGGCCGACTTTCCAGCGAGGTGCGCTACCGCGTGGACGGCGGCCCTTGGACTCAGACGGAACGGGACCGCCCGGAATGGTGCGGGGACCGCGGATGGTATCGTCCGGTGATCGTCGCGGAGGATCTCGCGCCCGGCGAGCATCGGCTCGAACTGGAGACGGCGGCGGTCGCGGTGCGCGGCGGGATCGGAACGGAGACCGCGATCGGTCTGCTGGGAATCATCGAATGATCATGTGCCGCCTCGTTCCCGTCCTCGCGACACTCCTCTCGTTCACGGTCCTGCGGGCGGAGCCCCGCCCAGCGGAGGATTGGCCGAGGCCGACGGAGGTGCGCCGGGCGGAGATCCAGCGCGCGCTGGTTTCGCCGTCTTGGGCCTGGGGGGCCCCGGCGGCGGATCGCCTGGCCTGGGCGCAGGTCGCGGAGGTTTTGCCAACCCTCGAACTCATGGCGGCGGCGGAGCAGGTCCGCTCCGAGACGCCGCCGGAACTCACGGAGGAACTTTACCGCCGCTTCGCGCGCGACGGGAACCGCACGGAGTACCAGGATGTGAACCGCGTGCGCCTCGGTCGGCTCGCGCTCTTCGCGTGGGCGGAGGCGCTGAAGGGCGACGGCCGCTTTCTCCCCCCGTTGCGCACCGAGATCGAGTGCCTGCTGGGGGAGCGTACCTGGGTGCTGCCGGCCCATGACAGGAAACTCGACAATCTTGAGGGTCGGGTGATCGAAGTGGACCTGATGGCGGCGATGAAGGGCTGGGTGCTGGGAACGATCCTGCACTGGCACGGCGAGGCGCTCGGACCCGAGGTGGCGTCGCGGGCGCGCGCGGAGCTGCGCCGGCGCGTGATCGATCCCTACCTCCGCTCCGCGCGCGAGGGGCCCGCGTCGACGGGCATGTGGTGGCTGCGCACGGGCAACAACTGGAACTCGGTCTGCCACGCCGGCGTCATCGGCACCGCGCTGGCCGGCGCCGCGAGCCCGGCCGAGACTGCGGAGATCATCGCCTGCGCCGAACGCAACCTCGCGTACTACGTCAATGGATTCACCGCGGATGGCTACTGCAGCGAGGGCGTCGGCTACTGGAACTACGGCTTCGGTCACTTCGCCATGCTGGCGGAAACGGTCGCGCAGGCCACCGGCGGCGCCGTGCGGCTCCTGGTGGGCGAGCGCGCCGCGCGGGCCGCCGTTTACCCGTGGGGCCTCCAGATTCTGCCCGGCGTCTTTCCGGCGTACGCCGACATGAACGTGAAGGACCGGCCCCTGCCGTGGTTCGGTGCCCTCGCGGCGCGCCAGCTCGCGCCGGCTCCGCTGGGCCTCGCACCGCCGCCGCTGCGGGTCGGCGACCTGCGCTCCCAGATGATCTACGAGTCGGCCATGAAGGTTTTTCTGCCGGGCCTGACGCCCGGACTTCCGGCGGCCGCGCCGCCGCAGACCGCTGGACCGCGCCACTGGTTCGACGAGGCGCAGGTGTACGTCGGGCGCGCGAGCGATGCGTTCGGCGCGTCGATCAAGGGCGGACACAACGCGGAGCACCACAATCACAACGACGTCGGCTCCTTCGTGGTGGCGTTGCGCGACCGTGCGGTCCTGGTCGATCCTGGCTTGGAAGTGTACACGGAGCGGACGTTCGGACCCCGCCGCTACGAGTCGGGCGTGCTGAACTCGTTCGGCCATGCCGTCCCGCGGGTCGCGGGACGGCTCCAGTCGCCGGGTCGCGCGTTCGCGGCGGTGGTGCGCGCGGCCCGTTTCTCCGCGGAGGAGGACGTGATCGTACTCGACCTGCGGGGAGCGTACGAAGTGCCTGCTTTGGTCCGGCTGGAACGGACGTTCACGCTGCGCCGTTCACCCCGGGCGGAGGTGCTGGTGCGGGATGACGTGGAATTCTCCCATCCGGAACGGTTCGAGAGCCCGGTGATCGTCCTCGAGCCGTGGAGCCGCGAGGGCGAAGCGGCGCGGCTGCGCGTGGGCCGGGAGGGGAGTCGCGTCGTCGTGTCCATCGAGTCGGATCGCGCCTGGAGCCTGGAGGCCACGACCATCGTCGAAGACCTGCCGGGCAAGCGCCGGCCGGCGCGGTTGGCGGTCGTCCTGAAGGAATCGGTGCTGGCCGCGTCCGTCACTTTCCGCATCAGCCCCGACGAAGCCGAGGCGGAGCAGCGATGAACGGGGCCCCTGGGCATGACCTCACGACGCGGGCGTGGAGCCTGACCGGCTGGCGCCCGTTCGCGTGGAAGCTCCGCCGTGCGGCGGAGACCGGAGGCTTTCTCCTGCCGGATCATGGCCCGTATCCGGCGACCCTGCCGGGCAGCGTCCAGGAAAACCTCCGGCGGGCGGGAGCGGTCGCGGACTGGCACTTCGGTCGCGGCGCTCTGGCGATCGAGTGGGTGGAGCACCGGCACTGGATGTTCGCCACGACGATCCCGTCGATCGAACCAGGCATGGAATTCCAGGCGGACCTGCTCGACCACTCCGGGTGGGTCCTCGTGGATGGCGTCGTGGCCGGGGAATTCCGCGGCGTGTGACCGCGCGGGCCTGTTGTTCTGGCAGGAGTTCCCCCTTTCGTCGTCGGGCATGGACAGCCGCCCCCCGGACGACCCTGCCTTCGTCGATGAACGCGCGGCGGTGGCCCGGCATTTCATCCGGAGCCGCCGTCACCACGCCTGCCTCCTGCTGTGGTGCGGCGGCAACGAACTCCACGACGACGAAGCGACCCCGCAGGGGCCCCGGCGGAGGCCGCTGACGTTGGAGCATCCCGTGCTCCGCCGCCTGGCGGAGGTGGTGGCCGAGGAGGATCCGGGGCGCCGGTTCCTCCCGACCTCCCCCTACGGTCCGCGATTTCATTCCACCCCGGAGGAGTTCGGCGGCGGCGTGCATCATGAAGTTCACGGACCGTGGGGACTGGATGGATACAAGGACGGAGAGTGGGAGACGTATTGGCGTGGCGACGATTCCCTGTTCCGTGGGGAGGCCGGGGTGGCGGGGGCGAGCCGCGTCGAGCTGATCCTCCGGCACGGGAAGGACGACCCCGTCTGGCCGCCGGACACGGAGGCGTGGCGGCGGCTGAGCGGGTGGTGGACGCAGTGGGAGCGCCTCCGCCCCCGCTTCGCGGGAGCGAGTCTGGCGGAGTATGTCGACTACACCCGGAGCGAGCAGGCGGAGAAGCTGGCGGTGGCGATCCGGGAGACGAA
>CAZEJZ010000365.1:0-3846 GCA_964512415.1 uncultured Opitutaceae bacterium | reverse complement strand
GACGGCAAACCCGCCGTCGCCATTCCGGCCCCGGGTGCGTCGGACGCGGATTTCACCGCCGTGCGGTCGCAGGTCGAAGCCGCGCTGAAGCTGGACCGCGCGCGCAATCTGGCCGCCAAGGCGGCGAGCGACCTCGCCCTCGCCCTTTACGAAGGCAAGGTGGCCGCGCCAGCAGTCGAGGCGTTCCTCGCCGCCCGCAAGCTCGCGTCGAGCCCCGTGGCGCCTTTCTCCCGCACCGCAGCTCCGGCTGAGTTTGGCGGGGCTCCTGAGATTGCGGCAGAGGCGTTTCGCCTGGGCACCGCCCGCCACTTCTCGGACGCGCTCCCGACTCCGGACGGCAGCGTGGTGCTGCTGTGGGAGGAATCCATCGCCGCCCGCCAACCGCTGTTTGCCGAGGTCCGTGCTCAGGTCGCCAGCGATTTCGCCGAGAACGAGAAGCGCAAGCGCTTTGTCGACGCGGGTCGTGCCGCCCGCGCCCAGATCGAGTCGCTCGTCCGTTCCGGCAAATCCCTCGAACAGGCCGTCGCCAACCCGATCGCGGGCCTTGCCTTCACCGTCCAGTCGCCGGCCGCCTTCACGTTCCGTGAGCCTCCGGCCAGTCTCGAACCCGCAGTCTTCGGGGCCCTCGAGTCCCTCGAGAAGGGCAGCGTATCCGAAATGGTCACCACCGGCGCGAAGGGCCTGATCGTCCACGTGGCCGACAAGGCCCTGCCCGCGACCGACGAGGCCAACCCCCGCTACGTCGAGACTCGTGGTCAGATCGCGGCCTTCATCGGATCCCGCAACGCCGGCGACTACCTCAACGAGCTCGTTGAAAAGGAGTTGGCGAAGACCGCCCCCGCCACTCCCTGATTCAAGTCCGTCGGGCGGCCGGTCGGCGGGCCGCTCATCGTCGTAGGCATTTTGACGTAGGGGCCGGGCGCAGCGTTGAAACCGATCGCTCGCCCTCGTCGTCTTTCCTCCCAGACCTCATCGTCCGCCGGAACCTTGCCACTCTGGCGCGGTTCTCACGAAACTTCTCACTCCCGTCTGTGTGTTAGCAGCGTAGTCCACCTGCCGCATGATCTCCCGTCACCGCTTCCTCCTCGCCCTGATCACTGTCTGCGGACTGCCTGCACTCGCGGTGGCTCAGGTCCCCGCCCAGAGTGCTCCCACCGCGGCGAGCGGACCGGCGGCGAGCACGCTGTCGTTGGAGGAGTGCGTCGCCCGCGCCCTCGATCGGAACTTTGACCTGCAGATCCAACGCGTCACGACCGGGCAGGCGCGCGAGGCGGTGACGATCGCCGATTCCGCCTTCGATCCCACGCTCGAACTCTCCGCCAGCACCAGCACGAGCCAGCAACCCACCGTCGTCAGTTCGATCGACGGCGTGAGTTCGGCGGGCCTGCGGAACCAGAGTCGCGACGTTCGGGCGGGCGTGTCCCAGAAGCTCTCCACCGGCGCCACGGTCAGCGCAAGCGCATCTCTGGATCGCGGCGAGTCGAACTCCCGCAATCTCTTCATCAACCCGGCGTACACCGGCGACTTCAATCTGTCCGTACGCCAGCCGCTCCTGCGGGGAGCCGGTTCCGAATACTCCCGCGCCGCATTCCGCCGCGCCGAGTTGGGCGTAGATCGGGCCAATCTGGACCTGAAGGGCAGCGTGCTGGTCGTCGTCCGCAACGTCGAAGCCGCCTACTACAATCTCGTCTTCGCCCGCCAGCAGCGCGGGGTCCGGCAATTGAGCCTCGAGCTCGCCCAGCAGCTCCTTGAGGAAAATCGCGCCCGCCGCCAGACCGGCGTCGCCACCGATCTTGACGTGTTGCAGGCCGAGGTCGGCGTCGCCAATGCACGCCGCTCGCTCCTGCTCGCCGATCAGACGGTGCAGGATCGCGAGGACGCGCTCACCGCGTTGATCGGCCAATTCGAGTTCAACCAGACAATCGGCGAGGTCAGCTTCGACAAGTCCGCCGTGCCGGGCGTTTCGTTCGACTTCTCCTACAAGCTCGCCCGCGAAAACCAGCCCGCCCTCGCCTCGAGCGCCATCGCCATCCGCCAGCTTGAGATCGACCGCGAGACCGCGAAACGCAATCGCATGCCCTCCTTCGACGTGGGCGCCGGACTGGGGTTGAACAGCCGAGAGGCTTCCCTCGGCAATGCCGCCACGCGCACCTTCAACGGCGACGGCTATGCCTGGCAGGTCGACCTGACTCTCCGCGTACCATGGGCCCAGCGGGAGGACAACGCCCGCCTCCGCCTTGCCCAGTCCAATATCGTCCGCGAACAGACGCGCCTCCAGCAACTCGACCAAGATCTGGTCGTCGAGGTGCGATCCGCCGTCCGCGCCGTCGAGACCAACCGCGAGAGCGTCGCGATCTCCGGGATGGCGACCCGGCTCAGCGAGCGGCAGTACGAACTTGAGCGCGCCCGCTTCAACGCCGGCCTTTCCACCAGCCGACGCGTGCTTGAGGCCCAGGACGATCTCGAGGTCGCCCGGGTCAACGAGCTCCAGTCGCAGGTGAATCTCCGCATCGCCCTCGCCGAATTGCAGCGGCTCGAGGGTTCATCCCTGACGCGATTCCGGATCGTCCTCGATCAAGCCCGCTAAGGTCGTCGAGGCGTTCGGATCCCGAGCGACGAACAGCGTCTCCACCGCCGCCTCGGGAGCCGGCACCAGATGGTGCCCCGGAAGCTGCGTGCGAAACCACGTCCGCTGCTTCTTCACCAAGGCGCGGGTGTTGCCGGCAATGTCGCGGACGAGGTCCGCCTCCGAAGCGTCACCGCGAAGAACCGCCAAGCACTCCCGATAGCCGATCGCCCCGCATGCGCTTGGATTGAGCTCCAGACCACGTGACCGGAGCGAGGCGACCTCGGCGAGGAGCCCCGCCGCCAGCATCGCCCGGGTGCGACGTTCGATCCGCGCCGCCAGCTCGGCCGCTTCGCAGTCGAGTCGGGTCAAACGGATTTCCCAGTCGGCATACGGAGCCGGCCGCGCCGCAAATGCCTCCGCCAGCTCCACCAGCGTGCGGCCCGACACGAGGCAGCGTTCCAACGCGCGCAGGACGCGTCGCGGGTTTTCCACGTCGAGCGTACCGAGACCCGCCGGATTCAGCCGGGCGAGTCGCTCCACCAACCCACTCAGGCCGCGGGTCGCCCACTCCGCCTCCAACTCGCTGCGCAGCGACTCCGGCACCTCAATCTCATCAGCGACCGGCGCCAGAAAGCTCCGGAGATAGAAACCACTGCCCCCAACCACCAGCACCGCGCGTCCCCGGGCATGGATGTCCTCGACGGCGGCGCGCGCCCGGCGGGCGTACTCCACCACGGTCATCCGCTGGGCCGGTTCAAGGATGTCGATCAGATGGTGCGGCACCCGGGCGAGCTCCTCCGCCGAAGGTTTCGCGGTGCCGATGTCCATGCCGCGGTAGAAGAGCAGGGAGTCGCACGATACGATCTCGGCGCCCTGGCGCTCTGCCCAACGCAACGCCCACGCGGTCTTTCCCACCGCGGTGGGTCCGGTCAGGAGGTGCAGGATGCGTGGCATCACGCTCGAGTGAAGCGCCCCGCCCACCCATGGCAACCGCGGCCCACGCGCCTTTCTCCGCTCGCCCCGTCCGCGATTTCCTGTTTCCTCACCGGGTCCGCATGAAGTGTCGGTTCATCTTCAATCCCCGCTCCGGGCATAATGCCCGCAACCCGTACCTGCTGGAGGAGGCACGCCAGTTCATCCGCGAACACCGGCTCGATGGCTCCGTCGAGGTGACCGAACGCTCACGCCACGCCACGGAACTGGCCCGACGGGCCGTCGCGGACGGTTGCTCCCTCGTGATCGCCATCGGAGGCGACGGCACGATGAACGAAGTGGCG
>CAZEJZ010000364.1:0-3860 GCA_964512415.1 uncultured Opitutaceae bacterium | reverse complement strand
CTCCACGCATCGCACCGGCGCGCGCGCAGGCGCACGCCGATCTGCCGATAGGCTCGCCCAGCGACGAGGATGCCATGACGCGCCCGCAGCGGCAGGAGGGAAAGGCCCCGCTCACCGCTCGCGTAATACCGGTCCGCCATCGCCAAGAGGTGCGCGATCGCCGTGCGCAGCCCGACTTGCTCCGTCGCCGAGGGCGCAGCGAGCGTGGCGAGCGGGACCGTTCCAATGAGGCTCTCAGGAAGGTAGCATCGTCCGCGCAGGGCATCCTCGCGGACGTCCCGGCAGATGTTCGTCAGCTGCATGCCGATGCCGAGATCGATCGCAAACGGCGCCGCCACCGGATCCGTCGCGTCGAGGATGTCGCTCATCATCAGACCCACGGTGCCCGCGACGCGGTAGCAATAGCGCAGCAACTCCGTCTCCGTCGCGATGCGCACCGCACCGAGATCCTGCTGCAGGCCCGCGATGAGTTCGAGGGGGACAGCCGGCTCGATCGCACACTCGCGCATCAAGGCCAGCGCGTCAGCCAGCACCGGGTCGCTCGCCTGCCCGCGCCGGATCGCCTCCGCAGCGACGTCGAGGTGTTCACGCGCGGCGTCGGCGGACGCCCCCTCGTCCGCCAGATCATCGAGGTACCGGCAGAAGGCATAAAGCCGCGCCGCCCGCTCGCCGTGGAGCCTCCCGAGGAGCCGCTTGGCCCAGTGAAAGGTGCGGCCCTTCGCCGCGAGAATCCGCTCGGCGCGCTGCAGGGGAGTCTCGGCGGGAGTCATGTCGCCGCGGGGATGAGGGCGTCGATCACCTTTGCCGAACACAGGACGCCGGGCACTCCCGCGCCCGGATGCGTGCCGGCACCAACAAGGTAAAGGTTGCGAATTCCCTCCGCCCGATTGTGGAAGCGAAACCAAGCGGACTGCCGGAATACCGGCGCAATCGAGAAGCCGGCGCCGAACTCGCTGAGGTGGTCGTGCGCGAAGTCATCCGGGGTGAGCGCAAAGTCTGCCGTGATCGTCTCCTTCAAGCCCGGCAGGATCGTCGCGTCGAGCGCGGCGACGATCCGCGCCCGCAAACGCGGCTCCTCCCGCGCCCAGTCGATCCCCGCCTGCTGGTTGGGCACCGGGCAAAGCACGTAGAAGCTGTCGCACCCCTCCGGCGCGAAACTCGGGTCCGTGGCGGTCGGACGGTGCAGGTAGAGCGAGAAATCGTCCGCCAGCACACGACGATGGAAGATATCCTCCAGCAACTCGCGGTAACGCGGCCCCATCCAGATCGTGTGGTGGGCGACGTCGCGGTACACGCGCCGCGTCCCGAAATAGAGCACGTACAGGCCCATCGAATACTGGGCGGCCTTCAGCTTCAGCCGGCTCGCCAGCGGTCGCTGACCGGCCGGGATCATGCTCCCGTGAAGGTGCGCCGCGTCGGCATTCGACACGACAACATCCGCCGCCAGCCGAGTGCGGTCATCCAACACGACGCCCCGGGCCTGGCCCTCCTCGATCACGATCGACCGGACCGTCGTGTTCAGCCGCAGCTCAATGCCCTGCCGTTCCATCAGGCCGCGCAACGCGGCGACCAGCGCACCGGTGCCACCCATCGCAAAGTGCACGCCGTGCGCTCGCTCCAGGTAGTGGATCAGTCCGTAGATGCTCGTCGTGTCGAAGGGATTTCCGCCGACCAGCAGTGGCTGGATCGAGAACGCCTGACGCAGCCGGGGATCGCGGAGGTGACGCGCGACCATCTGCCACACGGTCTCGTAATTGCGCAGCCGCAGGAGCGCCGGCACCTGCCGGAGCATTTCGCCGAAGCGGTCGAACGGCCGCGCCGACAGCTGGGTGAACCCGACGTCAAAGATGCGCTTGGAGTGCGCCAGCAGCGCCCGGTAGCCTTCGCAATCCGCGGGCTCGATCTTCGCGATCTCCGCCAGCGTCTCCTCCAGCGTGCCACCGTAGTCAAAGGTCGTGCCGTCCGCGAAGCGGAAGCGGTACCACGGCTTGACCGGAACCAGCGTGACGTGGTCGTCGAGCCGCTCGCCGAAGAGCGCGAATAACTCCTCCAGCAGAAACGGCGCCGTGATCACCGTCGGCCCAGCGTCATGCCGGAAGCCGTCACGCTCGAACACCCTCGCGCGGCCGCCGACGCCCGGGCAGCGGTCGATCGCCGTGACGTGATAGCCCTTCGCGCGCAGCCGCAGGGCGGCCGCGATGCCGCCGAACCCCGTCCCGATGACCAGCGCGTTCACGACCTCCAATTAGTCGCGACGCAGACGCAGCACAAGGCGGGAGCAGTACTCAACGAGCAGCGACCCCGCCCCGGCGGGAAGCGCCGCGGCCAGGGCCGAGGCGTTCTCGAGATGCGACCGGGCTTGCCGCCGGACCACCGCGCGCGCGTCATCGGCCGGACCCAACGCCTCAAGGACCACGACGACAGTCAGGGTGTGATGCTCGGCGTCGGCCGCGACGTCATCCAAGTCGTCGATCATTTGGTAGCCGACTCCGAAGGCCCGCGCGGCCTCCCAGATGCGCGGGCACCAAGCCGCCTGACCGGCGGCGATGAAAGCGAGCTCGAGAGGGAGGCTGAGCAGCGCCGAAGACTTGCCGGCCACGATCTGCTCATACTCGGCAAGCGAGGTCACCGGGCGATCGCGCCCGGCGAGCTCGGCGCACTGGCCGCGGATCACCTGCGCCGTGCGCTCGTGAACGCAGCGCAACAAATCCGGCAGCACCTCCGGGCGGCTGAAACCCACGAGGCACCCATATGCGGCCGAGAGCAGGAGATCGCCGACGCAGATCGCCACATCCTTGCCGAAGGCCACCCAGACCGCGGGTCGTCCGCGCCGCATCTGCTCCTGATCCTGCACGTCATCGTGCACGAGGGAGGCATTGTGCAGCAACTCCGCCACCGCGGCCAGTCGCACGGCGTCCGCGGACGGCAGTCCAAGGGCTTCGCCGGCGTGGAGCGCCAGTCGTGAACGGACCCGCTGTCCGCCTTCGGCGAGATGGTAACGCACCGCCGCGATGCAGGCAGCATCCACGGCCGTGCCCGGACGCGCGCCGGCCTCGGCCGCGGCCAGCATGCGTTGCTCGACCTCAAGGTCAGCTACCTCGGCGAGGGTTCGCATCGAGGATCCGTAATCCAATAACAAAGTTTGCCGGCGGCGGGAATCGTTTCCCGGCCGCCGGCGAGAGACATGTCGCCGCGCTCGGCGAGGCCGGAGCCTCGCGGCGGGCGACGATAATCAACCTTAGCGCTTGTCCGACTCGCTGACCGCGGCGGCCCAGATGATGACGCCGAACGCGATCTTGTTGAGGAAGTCCGCGAAATTGTAGACGACGTTCAACGCCATGGCGCTGTCCTTCGGAGAGCCACCCAGCAGGTAGCCGAAGACGTAGCCGATCGGGTACACCGCCCAGCCGAAGACGACGATCCCACGCATCAGGCGAAACGCGCTCTGCACGGACGGAGGAGCGCTGGCCGCGTTGATCTTGCCCGCTTCACCGCGGTAGATCTCGTTGATGATGTAGAGCCAGCCCGCCATGCTCACGATGAAGGCCGGCCACACGCCCACCTTGCCCGCCTCGCCGAGGTAGCCGGCGACCAGCATCACCAGCGTGCCGACCATCAGGCGCCAGAACACGCCGGCCGGCACCTTGGTCACGGCCGAGAGGATGAGGAAGAACTCCACCATCAGCAGCGGCACCGTGATGAGCCAGTCGATGTAGCGGAACACCGTCGGCGTCTCGCCCGTCGCAACCCAGACCTCGCGCATGTAGAAGTAATGCGTCGCGGCCACCAGGGTCACCAGGCCCGACACCGTCAGGGACGTCTTCCACTTCGCCGTGACGCGCTGCGTCTCGAGGAAGAAG
>CAZEJZ010000363.1:0-3866 GCA_964512415.1 uncultured Opitutaceae bacterium | reverse complement strand
GCCGGAGGGCCCCGGTGAGCAGGCGTTTTTGACGGATCGCGGGTTGGCCGGGCTCGCGCAGCTCGGGAGCGCGCCGGGGGGGGAGGGGGGGTCGGGGGGATGCCGCGGGTGGAGGCGTCTTCTTGGCGGGCGTGGGTTCCTCCGCCTCGCCGCCCAACGCATCTCCGAACAAGCCTCCCACGCCGTTCCCGATCTGACCGGCGTCCTGTTCCTGCCCCCCCTTGCCCAGCAACGTACCGTCGCGTGTGAAAGCGGAGCTGGCGAGAACCGACTCCCCGTGCCGCAGGATGACCTGAAACTGGTCCAGCTTCGTCAGGCGCTCGCGCCAGACGGCGGGTGCCCAAGTGTAGGCCGGTTCATCGTAGGAAACGCCGACCGGCACGATCTCAAGCCGCGCCGCGTTTAGTCCGAGAGCGGAGAGGTCCTTCGTCCACGTGAACACGGAGATGGGTCCGGCGGCGCCGCGTCCCTCTTCCGGCTCCATTTGCACGGTGATGGTGAACTGGGTGCGCTGATCCTCAGGCACCTCGTCGAGCCGGGGCAGCGCCGCGAGGATTGCGCTGGCGGGTACCGTCGACTCCGGTCCGGGGGAGAGGATCAAGGGTTTACCGTCGAGGTCGATTTCGACCAGCACGCGAGTGGAGAACGTTTGCTGGAGGCGTCGCTCGCTTCCTGCGGCGGCTTCGGTGGGGCGGGCCAGGTTGCCCACGGCGGACTCGATTTTCTTCGCCACGGCGTCGACCGGCTGGGTCGACTCGCCGAGTATCGTCTGCCAAAGCTGGGCCGAGCGTTCATGGCGGTTGCGCACGCTCGCGAGGTTGACGCCGTAGTCGACCAGCACTCTGGGAACCGCTGCGTCGGCGGGTCGAGTCGCGTCGGCGGTGATATTCTTCCAAGGCGAAGGGCGCGCCAGCCACTCGGCCTGGAGGGCCGAACTCTCCGTTGGCGTGCGCGGCATCGCGAGGTAGCGCGGCGAGTAGCCCCCGGCGCGGAGCATTTCGCCGAGCAGCAAGGCGCGGTCCCAGTCGCCGCCTGCCATGGCGGCGAGGGTGCCCTCGGCTCCGCGGTTGCTGCCGACGGATGGATCGTAAGCGATCTTTTCCCGCACCCAAGCGGCGAGGCCGGAGGGGTCGGCCGCCAGAGACGTGGCGAGTTGGGCGGGGCGGTGAGGACAGTGGCCGCCATCGATGATAAGTTCCCGGACGGCGGCGCAGTACTGCACGTAGGCCGCGATGCGTTCCTCGCGGGACGGCGGGGAGGCAGCGACGCCGAAGGAGGTACTGACGAACGCGAAAGCGGCGATCAGTCGCGGCACGGTGCGAAGGGCGGAGCCACGGCCGATCCGGCGAATTTTAGGCGGAGGGATCATGAACGGACGTGCGGTGACGAGGAGGTTTGCGGTGGTGTTGGTGTAGCCGGATGGAAGGCGCGGTGTCGATGGTCGAAAGCGTGGTCCAGCCGGGGAGGGCCGGAGCCTCGGGAGGGGGGATGGCGCAAAAGGCGCTCGCCTCGCGCGCGCCGGCTTTCTTGACTGGCGTCGGTGCGCTCGCCGAGCCCGTTCGCTCTTGCCCCGCCCTTCGTCGCGCTGCTCTGCAGCGTGGTCTGCCTGCTGGGCGCCGTCCGTCTGTCCGCTGCGGATCTTCCGCGGTCGGCGGAGAACGGCGCCTTGCGGCTTACGGTCGAGGGCGTGCGGGTGACTGGGAAGTATGGTGAGACGGATGCGCCGGTTGGCCGGGTTTGGCTCGTGGTGCGAGGTCGTTGGGAAAACCGGATCGATCGACGGCGTGCCGCCGAGCGGGAGTTGCCCACCGCGCTGGAGGTAGGCGAGCTCGCCAAGCACCTCTACGTGGTGATTGACGGCGCGAGTCTCGGATCGCTGCGGGGGCTTGAAGGCGTGGGCGGGCGGAGCTCGTTGGCGGCGGTGACGCTCGCCAAACCCGGTGACTTCGTTGCGGGTGAGATGGTCTTCGAGATTCCGGCCGGTGCGTATTCGAGTGCGGAGCTGCAGTTTTACGACGACACCACGGGACACCTGCGCTTGGCGCTTGCGGGCGTGGCACCGGAGTCGAAGCCGCCCGGGCCGGTCGTGCGCAACGCGGTGGGAGAGTTCACGGTGTTCGCGGTGAGTGATCCCGCCAGCGTGAAGGGAGGGCCGGCCGTACCCGCGGGGTCGCGGTCGGTCGCGGTCGAGTTGCGGGCGCGAAGTCTGTGGCGGACCGTGGGCCCCGCTCCGTCTTACGATTTTTCCCTGCCGTCTGGAGCACAGGTCGAGCGGGTCAACCTGCTCGATTGGCCGGAGACCCAGCGATCGTTCGTGCTCGTCGCGGACGGGGAGTACGCGGCGATGCCGGTGGGGGGCACGTTGCCGAACGACGCCCGCTTTCTCCCCGGTGTCTTCACGGGTGGCACGATGGTGTTCCACGTCCCGGCGGAGGCGAAATCGTTGGAGTTGGTAGGTACCTTGGGTCGCGCGTCGACGGAGGCGGGGGTCGTGGATGTGGCGCCCGTACGCCTGAGCGTGCGCGGCGCGCCGGCGAAGGCAGCGGCGTGGACGATGCCGCTGCGTCTCACGGATGAGATGTTCGTGCTCGGAATCGCGGTGCGTCGGCTCTCGGCCTTTGCCGGCGAGTCTGCCGGTCCGAACCAGGAGTTCGTGGTGCTGGATGTCGGCGTCGAGAACACGAGCGGGAAGGGGGAGTACTTCCAACCGGAGGCACAGTTGCAACTCCTGGATCCCGAGGGCGGTCTGTTGACCTGTGACGAGATTGCGGAGCGCGGGCCGCGTCGACCCTATACGGAGCTGCACGTGCCGGCTGGGGAACGGCGTCGCTGCGAGTTGGTGTTTCGAGTGGTGAAGGGCGCGGCGCTCAAAGTGAACTTTCGGGGTGGAAGCTCGGAGACCCAGCATGATCTGCCCTGACTGAGGCCGCCCGGGCCCTCTCCCTCTTTCCCAACATGAAAACACGGTTGCTTGCGTGCCGCTTGGCTTTCGCTGTCGCGGGTCTCTGGGTGCTGGCGGGTTCGGCGTCTGCCGGTGGCAATGGCGCTGACGGGCACGACGCGAACCCGAAGTTCGGAGAGCCCGTCGAGGCGACCAAGGAGCCGCCGATCGAGGAAGCCCCGTCCAGTCCCGAAGGTACCAAGCCGGCGCCCGAGCCCGAAACCGCTGCGCCGACGGAGCCGGAACCCGCGCCGCTGCCGGATCCTGCGACGGTGGGGGTGGTGCTTGGCACGGGATTCGATGAAGGCACCGGCGCGGTGGTCGGCGCGGGAACGGAGTTTTATCAATCGGCGCTGGAGATCGTGGCCCGGGTCACGATCCCCAGTGCGGTAGACCTCAAGGTGAATGGGCGCATTGTTGCCGAAGAGGCGGAGGGCATTATCGAGGGCTCGGAGATGGCGGTGGCGGCCTCGCCGGAACAGTTCGGGGAGCAGCGTTCGGTCACCCTGCGCTTCGTGATTCCCGAGAGCGGGCTGCCGGCCGGTCGGTACCGGATGGAGGTGCTTGAGAGTGGCATGTTGGCGCGGACGGTGACGGCGAAGGTTTTCACCACCAAGCCAGCGCCGCTGAGCGTGATCGCGAACCGGCTAAAGATCGGCCTGCACGAGACCGAGTCGGTGCCGGAGGAGTTGACCCCTGGCGATCAGTCGACCCGTCCATCCCGGCTCTTCGCGACGCTGGAGACGCTCGAGCCAACCACGCTGCGGCTGACGGCGCAGGTGCTGGCCGAGGAGGTGGAAGGCATTCCGCGCGAGCGCGTCGTGGCGTCGTCGTTGGGCGACGCCCTCGCCGAACTGCGGCTGGGCGCGAACCGGGCGACGGTGGAGCTCAGGCTGCCGCGCATGGGTCTGCCGGCTGGGCGCTA
>CAZEJZ010000362.1:0-3875 GCA_964512415.1 uncultured Opitutaceae bacterium | reverse complement strand
GATGGCGGACGACACCACCAGCACGATCAAGACGTCGATCGCCAGGGCCAGCATCCGCTGCCAGAAGCCGGCGCGGGGAAGGGCGGATGGTACGGCCAGCGCCAATGCCGCCGAGCCATTGAAGGCACCCGGAGGCGTGACCGGAATGACCGGCGGTTCCACGGTAGCCGATCCGTCAGCGCTCGGCACCGCAGACGGCGCGGAGGCAGTGATGCCGGACCCAACGCCCGCGGACGGCACCGAGGACGCCGATGTGCCGTTCGACGATCGCAGGGCGCGAATCGCCGTGTAGGCCGCCAGACCGAAGCCGAGCCCCACGGAAAGATGCCACAGCAACGCCCCGAGGAACGGAACGGTGTAGAGCACCGCCACGACCCCGCCACCCATCGCGACCGCAGCAACCGTCCGCGACGATGTTCCCAGCGTCATCCCGCCGAGCGTCCGGCGTCCCACCCACGCCAGAAGCGCGGTCTTCCCCACCAGCAAGGCCAGCATCATCGCGGCAAGGAACAGGACCGGACCAACGACCGTGACCGCGAGGAGCACCGTCAACACCGGGCTGAGCAGACCCACCAGCAACGCGGCGAGCAGCGTGCCGCCGGGACGCTGTTCCAACGTCTCGACGCACGCCGAAACCGGCCGGGGAAAGACCAACCCGATCAGGACGTACACTCCCAGCACCGTCAGCGCGATCATCCAAGCCCAGACCAAATCGGGGTGGAATGCCAGCGGCCGACCGAGGAAGAAGGCATGGCGCACCCACGCCCGCAGGCCGCTGAAGTCCGGCACCGTCTCAAACAACGCCACCTCCGCCATGCTGCCCGACACTTGGGCGGCCTCGTCTTTCTCAATCGGACCACCGATCGAAACGACCTCCCGCACGGACGCCTTGGGCCCGAGTTCGACGCCGCCGCCCAGCGCCACGACCTGCGCGGCCGGGGCATCGAGGGTAACGTTGCCCAGGATCGCCACCACCGCGTCGCCGACCGGACCGTGCACGATGGCATCGCCGCCAATGACCACCACCTCGTCATCTACCTTTCCTTCCACCGTCACGGAGCCGCCGATGACCACCACGGCGGCCCGGTGTCCGTCGGCCGCGAGGGTGACATCGCGATTGAAGGCCACGAGCGGCGGCGTCTCCACGTGGCGTGACTTCCGTCGCGGGGTCGAAGCAGTCGAGGAGGCATCGGACTGCGGCGCCGCGACCTCGTTCGAAGACGTGGGCGGGAGCGCAGGCGCCTCGGGAGCCGCCGGAGCCGGGGACGTTGGTGCAGCCGGGTCGGCCTTCGCTGCCTGGGGGACCGTCGGCGCGGCCGGCTCCGGGGATGCCGGCGCCGCAGCCGCCGGCGGCGCACTCGGCTCAGCGGGAGTCGGTGACTCGGCGATTGCCTTCGCCCGCGCATCCGGGCTGCCAATCTCCACCACCGTCACGGTGGTGGTCGTGGTTGAGGTTGAGGTCGAAGTTTCCGCGCGCAACGCGGGGGCGGACCAAGCCACCAACGTGGCCAGCAAGAGGGACAATCGTGTCTTCATGGTAAAGGGAGAGAAAATGGATTGGAAACGGGCAACACGGCGGGAGGTGAGGTTCCGGGTCACCAGGTGGAGCCGTCGGCCTGCCACCAGCGCCACGCGGCGGCTCCGGCCGCCAGCGTCGCCACGTAGAGAGCGCCGAGCGCCAGCAGCGCCAGTTGTCCCCACACGCGCACCCACTCAGGAAGGGCACCGAACAGCAGGTGGCCGAGCGTTTGCATCGCATCGCCCAGCGCCGTGATCCGGGATCCGCCCCGGGTCAGCGCATCGCCGAGGGTCGTCCACACCTCGCCGAACGGCACGGGCAGGAGCAACCAGACCGAGGCGATCGCAAAGCCGAGCGCGGCCGCAAGGAACGCGCCCCGCGTGACGGGAGACCACGACTCGAAGCCGCGGACCGCTCGCGGCGCCGGCTGCGCCGCGACGGCGGCGAGAACCCGGGCCTCGAGAGAGGCGGGGGCGGGGCGGAGCGGAAGCGATCGGGCCAGACGACGGACATCGGCCTCCAACTTGGCGTGGCGATGATCGGGATCGGCAGGGTTCATGGGAAAAGGGCGTCTTCCGGTTGCGACTCCTGACTGAGAAGGCGGGCCAGCGCCGCGCGACCGCGGAGGATGTCGGTCTTCACCTTCGCCAGCGACACGCCAAGGCGCCGTGCGATCTCATCGTAGGGAAGGTCCTCGAAATGGAAGAGCACCAGCGGCACGCGCTGGTGACCCGGCAACTGCGCCAAGGCCTCATCGACGCGGGCGCGCCGCTCCTCCGCTGCCAAAGCGAGCAGCGGATCCTGCCATTCATCCGCAAAATCGACGGGCTGGTCCTCCGCCGCCCCATCGCGCGAACGCCCCAATTCCGAGAAGAAACTCCAGCGCTTGCGGTAGCGTTGCACGTGATTGATCGAAAGGTTCATCGCCACGGTCTTCAGCCATCCACCCGCCGTCGCACTCCGTCCCAGGTCATCAAACCGGGCGTGGGCGCGGACGAACACTTCCTGTGCGATGTCCTCCGCCTGCGCCGCGTTGCCAACCACCCGCACAGCCGTGGAATAAACCATGTCCTGGTACGATCGCATGAACGAGGTGAAGTCAGGAGCCATCAGCTCCGCAGGTTCTGGGCGCACGGGGGAATCATCGCGGTTCATCGACATAACCCGCGGGCCCCCACGAAAGTTGCACCTCTGGTTCGCATTTTCCCTCCCCAAACGTCAGCCGCCCGGCCGCTCCCCCGGGCGGAAGGCCAGGCGCAGGCTGTTGGAAACCACGAAGAACGAGCTGAGGGACATGGCGACGCCGGCGTACACGGGCGTCAGCATCCAGCCAAACGCCGGATAGAGCAGCCCCGCCGCCAGCGGCACGCCCGCGAGGTTGTACGCGAACGCCCAGAAGAGATTTTGGCGGATGATGCGCAGGGTGCGCCGCGCCAGGCGGAGGGCCTCCGGCACGCTCCGGAGGTCTCCACTCACCAGCATCACGTCGGCGGCCTCCGCCGCAACTTCGTTGCCGCTGCGCAGCGCAAAGCCGACGTCCGCCTGCACCAACGCCGGCGCGTCATTCACACCGTCTCCCACCATCGCGACGACCGCCCCCGCACGCTGCCGCTCCTCGATCCGCGATAACTTGCCGGCCGGCAACTCCTCCGCGTGAACCGAGGCGATTCCCACTTCCGCCGCCAGCGCCCGCGCAACCGCACCGCGATCTCCCGTCAGCAACGCCACCTCCACGCCAAGCGCCCGCAACGCGTCCACGGCTTCCCTCGCCTCCGCGCGGACCTCATCCGCCACACCGAGGACGCCGATCACCCGCCCCTCCCGCGCCAGCACCATCGGCGTGCACCCCGCACTCACCACCGCCGCCACGGTGGCCTCCGCCGCCCCGACGTCGATGCCCTCCGACTGCAGCCACGCCGTCGTGCCGACCAGCACGGTGCGTCCCTCCACCGAGGCGCGTAGCCCACACCCGGGCACGGCGCGAAACTCCGCCACCGGCGCCCACACCAGACCCCGGGCGCGGGCGCCGCCCACGACCGCCCGGCCCAGCGGGTGCTCCGACGCACTCTCCGCCGCCGCCGCAGTCCGCAGAACGTCGTCCGGGTCCTCGCCCGGCAGGGCGTCGACCCGCCGCAATCCGGGCTGGCCTCGCGTCAGGGTTCCGGTCTTGTCGAAGACCACCACTTGCAGCGCCGCCGTGCGCTCCAGCGCTGCCCCGCCCTTGAACAGGATGCCGCGTCGTGCGGCATGCCCGGTCGCCGCAATGATTGCCGTCGGCGTCGCCAACCCCAGCGCGCAGGGACAGGCGATGATCAGCACCGCCACCGCCGCCATTCCTGCCGTGATCCAGCCGGTG
>CAZEJZ010000361.1:0-3879 GCA_964512415.1 uncultured Opitutaceae bacterium | reverse complement strand
CCGCGCCGCATCCCGGTCGCAGACGGCGACGATGCGAACGCCGGCGATCCGGGCGAGCGCGGCGGCGCGCCGGGCGCCGATGAGCCCGCAGCCGATCACCGCGATGCCGAGGGAGGAAGAGTCTACCATGGACTGATGCGAGCTTCCTTGCTCCGGGGTGCTTCCGGCAAGGCCCAAGTGGGAGCGCCGGGCCGTGAGGATGGACTTACGCCGGCGGAACGCCCCAGTCGCGGCCCCGCTCGGCCGGGGTGATCCGTCGCAGCGTGAAACAGTCGCTGTTTGCCAGCTCCGCGGCGTGCTGGCCGAGCGTTGGCCATGGATCCCACGGGGCACTGAGCAGACGGCCGGTGATCCCGTCGCTCTCGGCCGACAGCAACCACCGCAGGAGCGCCAGGGCCCGCTCGGCTGGGGCGCTGCCGGCGGCCTTCGCCCGCAGGGCCGCCGCGTGCTCGGCCGCGCCGGCCCGCTCGGGACCGAGGGCGATGACCTCATCGAGCATCGGCGTGGCGATGGCTCCCGGAGCGACTGCGTTGATGTCGAAGAGGGCAGACGGATTCTCCGCCGCGATGGTTTCGACCAGCCGGACGACCGCGGTCTTGGCCACCCCGTAGGCGGAGAAGCGTGGGCGAGGCTGGGTGGCGCCACCGCCGGAGAAGCAGATGATCTTGCCGCGCTGCGCACTCGACCGCACCCGCCCGTGCAAGGCGCGAATCGCGTGGAACGTACCGTGGAGATTCACGTCCACCGTCTCGGCCCAGCGCGCGGGGTCGGCCTCCAGCGCGGGGGCGACCTCGCCGATGCTCCCGGCGGCGCAGATCAAGGCGTCGATGGACGACCAGTCCCGCGCGACGGCCTCGGCGGCGGCGCGGACCTCGTCCCATGCGCCGACGTTGACGCGCGCATGGCGGAAACGCCCGCCGTGGACGGAGGCGAACGCGGACTGGTCGGACCGGGCCCAGCCCCAGACCTCATGACCGCGTGCCAGTAAGTCGCTGGCGGCGGCGCGCCCCAGTCCGCTGCTGGAGCCGGTGATGACAACGCGCATGGTTTGGAGAAGCGGTTGAAAGTGGAGCAGCTTGGGTTTCCGGTCTTACGCCGAGTGGCGGGACTCGTAGACCCAGCGATTGGCCTCGAGCCAGCGCAGCGTTCGGACCAAGCCCTCGCGGATCGTGCAGGCGGGTTTCCACCCGGTGGCTTGGATTTTCCGCGTGTCGAGAAAGATGAATGGATTGTCGCCCACCCAGCCCCGATCGCCTCCGGTGTAACGCAGCTCCGGTTGCAGGCCGAGCGACGTGCAGAGCGTGCGCACGCTGTCGTTCACCTCGACGTATTCCGGTGTGCCGAGATTGTAGACCTGCGTCCGGTGCTTCGCCTCGCGGGCGGTGGCGAGTGTGACCACGCGCTGGATCGCGCTGATGCAGTCGCCCACGTAGAGGTAGCTCTTGCGCTGGCGTCCGTCGCCGAGGATGCGCAGCCATTCGGGGTGTTCGAGCAGTTGGCGGTAGAAGTCAAAGACGTGACCGTGCGTGTAGCGCTCGCCGAGGATGGAGACGAAGCGGAAGATGTAGGCCTCGTCCAGCTGTCCGCCCTCGGCGTAGGCCGAGATCAACGCCTCGCCCGCGACTTTCGAAGCCGCGTAGAGCGAAGTCTGGATCGGAAACGCATCGGTCTCCGGAGTGGGGCGGTCGGGCGTGACGAGAGCCTCGCCGTAGACCGAGCCGGTCGAGGAAAAGACGATGCGGCGCACGCCGGCGGAGCGCATTGCCTCGAGCACGTTGAACGTCGCGATCGTGTTCTGCTGAAGATCCTTGTCGGGATGGTTCCAGCCATCGCGCACATCGGCGTTCGCGGCGAGATGGTAGACGATGTCGCAGCCCCGCATCGCGGCGGCCATCCCCTCGCGGTCGAGCGTGTCCCCGCGCACCAGCCGGAAACCGGGCGAGGCGAGCGCCGGCGCGAGAAAGCGCTCCTGGCCGGTGGAGAAATTGTCCCAGCCCACGACGGAGGAACCCCCGGCGAGCAGGTGGTCGACGAGATTGGAGGCGATGAAACCGGCGGCACCGGTGACGAAAGCGCGCTGCATGACCTCACGCTGGGCGGCGAGGGCCGGGAAGGCGACGTTGAAACCATCGTTCGAAGCACAGGACGATGATCCGGAGCAACGGCCCCCGCGGTGGCCTGAGATGGCTTGGGGGCGCGTCCGCGCGCCCCCAAGGATGCGGGCTGCTCAGCAAGGTTGCGCTTGGGCAGGCGTTGCACTTGGCTCCCCCGTTCCCATGACGGCACCCGTTTTCCCGCGACGCCACCGGGTCTCAGGGGTCTGTCCGCCCGCCCGGGCGGCGGTCCTCGACGGCCTCTTGTGCGCACATCCGGCGCCGGTGTGGCTGGTGGTGCTCGCGGAGGCGCGGGCGGCGGAGCAGTTGAACGAGGACCTCGTCTTCATGCGCACGGCGAGCGGCGTCGGTCCGGCGCTTGACGTTCTCTTCTTTCCCGAAGGCATGCCGGACGGGCGTGACATGCGCGAGGCGTTTTCGGTGTCGGCGGATCGCCAGACCGTGCTCTCCCGGCTGCGGGCGAGGCGTTCGGCGCCGGCGGGCGCGCCGCCCTCGGGAGGATCGACGCTGGTGGTGGTGACCACTCCGGCCGCGCTGGCGCAGCCGGTGCCGGCGCTGGAAGCGTTTGCGGAGCGCGAAGTCACGCTGCAGCGCGGCCAGCGGCAGGGATTTCAGGCGCTGCTCGAGCGACTGCGGGAACTCGACTACGATTGCGAGGCGGTGTGCGAGTCGCCGGGCCACTACGCGATCCGCGGCGGCATCATCGACGTCTATCCCATCACGGCGTCGGAGCCGTACCGGCTGGATTTCTTCGGGGACGAGATCGAAGAGATCCGTGCCTTCGATCCCGTGACGCAGCGGTCGGGCGCATCGGTGGAAAGCATCGCGCTCTCGGCCTCGCCGCGGCTGCGCCTCGCAACCTCGCAGACTGGCATCGCGGATTACCTCCCGCGTGGCGCGGCGCAACTGGCGCTGATTGAACCGGCGGGGCTGGATTCGGAGTGGAGCGCGCTGGCGAGGGACGGCTGGGGCGGGCTCGAGCCGCTCCTCGCTCGGATGGGGGGAATCTTCGGGGTGAGCGACCTCGACGAAGCGGCTGCGCTGCTGGAAGGACCCGAGATCGAGGAAAGTACCTGGGATACGGACAGTCTCGTGCATCACCGCGCGTACCCGGACGATCGTCTCGTGGCGCAGGATCGCCTCCTCGCGGAAGTGGAGGCGCGGCGGGAGTTCCTGGAGCGGGTTCGCGAGTGGAGCCGGATCGGCTACGCGGTGGCCTTCGTGGTTTCGAAGGAAGGTGAGGAGCAGCGTGCGAAGGAGATCCTCGATGAAGAAGGCTTCTCCCCGAAACTGCGCCCTGTCTGGTTTCGCGGGACGATCAACGAAGGCTTTCGCGTCACCTTCCGCGGGGAGGCGGGTGCGGTGGGTTCGCCGCGCCTCGCGTGGCGCGGGCTCGCCTCGGAGCGCGGCCTGGTGGTGGTCACGGAGACCGAGCTTTTCGGCCGGCAGCGGTCGAGGCGCGTGGGCGGCACCCGGCGTGCGCAGGCGCAGCGTGCGCAGGTGGATCAGCTCTTGGATTTCTCGGAGCTGGTTGAAGGGGATTTCGTCGTGCACCTTCAGCATGGCGTGGCGCTGTACCGCGGCCTGACGAAGCTCGAGACGGCGCAGGGCCTGCGCGAAGTGATCTCGCTGGAGTTCGACGATCACGTCACCCTTCACGTCCCGCTGACCGAGTCCCACCTGATCAGCCGCTACGTCGGCCTGTCGAAGACCCGACCGCAGCTGGGCCGCATTGGCTCGGGCCGGTGGGAGAAGACGCGGCAGG
>CAZEJZ010000360.1:0-3894 GCA_964512415.1 uncultured Opitutaceae bacterium | reverse complement strand
GGCGGAAGGGGACGGAGGCGACCCGGCGTCTTAGGCCGACTGCACGAACGTGCGGTAGACGTTGCCGTTGAGGCGGAGGCGCTCGCGCAGGGCGGACGGGCCGGAGGCGGGGGCGGAGAAGGCCACCTGCACGAACGTGCCGGCGGTCAGCTTGCGATCGGTGACGCGCACGAAGTCGCGCCGACCCAGATTTTCGACGCCGGTGACTTCACCCTGCACGGCGGTGATTTCCTGCTTCACGCCATCGATGATCTGATCGATGGAGTCTTCCTTGCCGCGGTTATCGAGGATGAAGGTCGCGCGGTAGCTGCGTTTGGTCGGGTTCATGTTGGGCTCTGCGATTGAGTTGGTTCATCGCTCGGTCAGGACCCTCACGGATGAGGAGGGTCAGGCCGGCGACGAGGGAGGCGAGGTTATGTTCGAGAAGGGAGGCTTGTTCAGGGGTGAAAGTGCCGAGGACGTAGTCCTTGAGGTCCATTTCCGGAGGCTGCTTGGGCCCGATGCCGAGACGGTAGCGGACAAACGCATCGTCAAGATGGGCGAGCACGCTGGCGACACCGTTGTGGCCGCCGGCGCTGCCGCGGACGGAGACCTTGCAGCGGCCCACCGGCAGCGTGAGATCGTCGTAGACGACGGCGATCGCGGACGCCGGGATCTTGAAGAACCCGGCGAGGTGCTGCAGCGGACGCCCGCTGTCGTTCATGAAGCTTTGCGGCTTCACCAGCAGGACCACCCTGCCCTCCACCTCCCAGCGGGCCAACTCAACGTCGAAGCGCGGTTCGCGCTTCCACGCCAGCCCGTGTTGACGGGCCAGCGCGTCGAGGAGGATCCACCCGAGGTTGTGGCGGGTGCGCTCGTAGTCCCGCCCCGGATTCCCGAGGCCGGCAACCAGCGAAATGGACATGACTCAAAGAACGAACGAGTCCGGGCGCCCGCAGGTGCAGGCGCCTGGCTCGGCAACGACTTACTTCTTGGCCGGGGCAGCCGGCTTGGCGCCGGCGGCAGGGGCCTTGGCACCGGCAGCGCCCGCAGCGGCGGGAGCCTTGGCGCCGGCAGCGGCACCGGCAGCCGGAGTCGCAGCAGCACCAGCAGCCGGGGTGGCGGCAGCGCCAGCCGCCGGAGCGGCGGCACCCGCAGCAGCGGCGGCAGCCGGGGCGGCGGTCTCGGCAGCCACCACTTCGGCGACCGGTTCGACGCACGAGACGATCGGCTGACCCTTGGAGTCGAGGAACTCGACGCCCGGGACGGCCTTCAACTCGCCAACCTTGATGGTCTCACCGACCTTGAGCTCGGTGACATCGACGAGGATGGCCTCCGGAAGATCCTTGGGCAGGCAGCGAATGCGCACCTGCGGGGTCACGACTTCGAGAACGCCGCTCTGGTTCTTCACGCCAAACGCTTCACCCTGGGGCTGAACCGCGACGCGAATCTCAAACGTTTCGTTCGCCTTCACCTCCTGAAGGTCAACGTGGAGATAGCGGTCCGTGATCGGATCCCGCTGGATTTCCTGGAGGAAGGAGAGCGCCTTCTCGCCCTTGTCGGAGCGCGCGAGCTCGATGATGAGCGCACGGCCGGCGACGGACTTGAGCAGCCGGGTAAACTCCGGGCCGTCAACGGCGAGCTTCTCCGGGCTAGTGTGCTTCCCGTAGAGAATCGCCGGAATGCGATTGACCTTACGGAGGCGGCGGGACGCGCTGCGGCCCGTCTGGGCTCGCGGCGCAACATTGAGTACGAGGGCTTGTTTCATGGTTTTCGTTCCCCCTGTCACCCCGACAATCGGAGGCAGGCGTAGTGGAAAAGAGAGAAAACCAAGCGGTTGGGCGGGGGGAAATCAACCAAAACTTTGCCCGAGCCGAAGAAACCCAAAATGGAGCGTTGACACCGCCTTTCCCGCCGCCTGTCTTCCCGACTCTTCCGCACACGTTGCCCGGTAGCTCAGTGGCAGAGCAGGTGACTGTTAATCACTTGGTCGTAGGTTCGATCCCTACCCGGGCAGCCAGCGGATGCGGCCACTCCCCGCTCAGGCGCCAGCCACTGGCCCCAATTTGGCAATGGGCCCCGTCCCCGATCGACCGCGATGCACTAAACGCCTCTGGTAGGCAATTGCGCCCGCTCGGACCATCCGCAGCGAAAATCACGGCCCATCCTCCGTCGCGTCTCGCACCCGCACCCGACAGCCCCCCCTTCCGAGCTTTCCGCGAACTCCGCCAAATTCTCGAAAGCAAGCTCGACTCCGCGCCCGAGTCCGCCGACATCCGCTCCACCCTCAACGTCGCCGCCCCACTCCGTGCCCGCCCGTTCGCCGGACGGCCACGCTCGGCCCGGCCACCCCCTTCGACTTCCCGTGAGCCCCCTTCCCCGCCTTCTTCTTCTGATCTTCGTGGTCAACGCGGCATCGGGCGAGGAAGCGATCACGTTCAACGAACATATCCGGCCCATCCTCGCGGAAAACTGCTTCGCTTGCCACGGCTCCGACGCCGCCCACCGCAAGGCCAATCTCCGGCTCGACCAAGGCGCCGACGCCACCGCCCTCCGCGACGGGATCCGCGCCTTCGCGCCGGGCAATCTCGCCGACTCCGAGGCGTGGCAACGCATCGTCAGCACGGAGCCCGACGAGGTGATGCCGCCGCCGGAGTCGCACAAGTCCCCGCTGAAGCCGGAGCAGCGCGCACTTCTCCAGCGCTGGATCGAGCAGGGCGCCGTCTACCAGAATCACTGGGCCTACGAACCCGTCTCCCACCCAGCGTTGCCCGCCGCCGCCGGCGGCGTCACGCGAGGCGACCGTCCGATCGACCGCTTCATCGGCGCGAAGCTCGCAGCCCGGGGTCTCGCGCTCGCCCCCGAGGCCTCCCGCGAGACGCTGCTGCGTCGGCTCACGCTCGATCTCACCGGGCTTCCGCCGACGACCGCGGAGCTGGATGCGTTCCTCGCCGATCGCGCACCCGATGCCTACGACCGCGCCGTGACGCGGCTGCTGGCTTCGCCGCGCTACGGCGAACACTTCGGCCGCTACTGGCTCGACGCGGTGCGCTACGCCGACACGCACGGGCTGCACCTCGACAATCTTCGCACGCTCTGGCCGTACCGCGACTGGGTGGTGCGCGCCTTCAACGCGAACCTGCCGTTCGACCAATTCACGATCGCACAGCTCGCCGGGGATCAGCTGCCTTCACCGACCCTCGATCAACTCATCGCCACGGGCTACAACCGCTCGCACCTCACGACCGCCGAGGCCGGTGCCATCGAAGCCGAAATGGAGGCGCGCAGCACCGCCGACCGCGTCGATACCACCGCAGCGGTGTGGCTCGGACTCACCGCCAACTGCGCCTCGTGCCACGATCACAAGTTCGACCCGCTGACGCAGCGGGAATACTACGCACTCGGCGCGTTCTTCGCGGGTCTCGCCGACCGGGTGTGGGACGGCAATGTCCCGAAGCCAGGGCCGATCGTACTGCTCGCGAATGCCGCGCAGCAGGAGCGGATCGACGCGATCGAGCGGGAGTTGCCGCCGCTCCGGGCTGCGCTCTCCGCACGGGCGAGCCAGCTGCCACGGACCCACGCAATTCCGCCTCCCGAACCCGTGAAGCCGGCCGCCGGCGCGGAGGCGACGGCCGACGCGGCGGAAAAGAAGCCCGAGCCTCCACCGGTCGTCTACGAGGTGGTGTGGGCCGAGGACGGAGACCTTCCGCTTCCCGGGAACTTCGGTGCGCCGGCCCCAGCGGGCGAATGGCGCACGGGGCCCGACGTGCCCGTGGTCGGAGGCGTGCGGGCGCTGCGCATGGACGGTCCGGTCGCAAACCGGGTGGTGACCTTCGCCGTCGGCGAAACGCCGCTGCAGGTGGCGACGGAGGCGGTGGCGTTTGTGCATTTCCAAGCGGACCCGGCGCACGCCCC
>CAZEJZ010000359.1:0-3902 GCA_964512415.1 uncultured Opitutaceae bacterium | reverse complement strand
TGATGATCACGGTCGTGGTGCCGAGCTCGCGGTTGATCCGCTCGATCACCTCCAGCACGGTGATGCCGGTCTTGACGTCGAGCGCGCCGGTCGGCTCATCGCACAGGAGCACGTCCGGCCGTTTCGCGATCGAGCGGGCGATCGCGACGCGCTGCTGCTCCCCGCCCGAGAGCTGCGCCGGAAAGCTGTCGAGGCGGTCGCCGAGGCCCACCAGCGTCAGCGCCTCCTCCGGCGGCATCGGATTACGGGCGATGTCGGTCACCACCGCCACGTTCTCCCGCGCCGTCAGGGTCGGCATGAGGTTGTAGAACTGGAACACGAACCCGACGTGCTCGCGGCGATAGTGGGTCAGCGCCGCGTCGTCCCACGCGCTCAGGTCGTGGTCCCGGAAGCGCACGCTGCCGGACGTCGGCACGTCGAGTCCTCCGAGGATGTTGAGCAGGGTCGACTTCCCGCTGCCGGAGGGTCCGAGCAGGACGACGAATTCCCCGGCGAAGAGCTCAAGATCGATCCCGCGCAGGGCGTGAACCTCGGTCGCTCCCGATCGGAACACGCGGGTGACCCCGCGCGCCACGAAGACCGGCGTCGGCTGGCCGCCGGGGCCGGCGGGGGCGGTTTCCGGGGGCGTCGGGGCGGCGGCAGGCATGGCGGGAGGGGTCCGGAGGAGCACCCCTGCGGGACCACTGGGAGCGTGGCAGGCTCCGCTCCCGAGAGCCAGCCCGATGATGCGGCCCTCAGCCCAGCCAGCGGCGGGCGTTGTGGAAGAGCTCCATCCAGGGGCTCTCCTCTGCGGTCCAGGTCGGCGGCCGCCAACTGAGGGAGACCGTACGGTGGACGCGCTCGGGGTGCGGCATGAGGATGGTCACGCGCCCACTTTCCGTGGTCAGCGCGGTGATGCCACGGGGCGAACCGTTGGGGTTGAGTGGATACCGCTCGGTCGCATCGTGATGGTGATCAACGAACCGGGCGGCGACGAGGCCCGAGGCGTCGCAGGCCGCCATGGCCGCAGCATCGGCAAACTCGGCGCGGCCTTCGCCGTGCGCAACTGCCACGGGGATCACGGAACCTTCCATGCCCGCGAAGAACACGCTCGGACTCGGCTCGATGCGCAGCGAGGAGAACCGCGCCTCGAAGCGCTCCGATTGATTCTGCACGAAACGCGGCCAGTGGGCCGCCCCAGGGATGATGCTCCGGAGGTTGCTCATCATCTGGCAACCGTTGCACACCCCGAGCGCGAAGGTATCGGCGCGCGCGAAAAAGCTCTGGAACGCTTCGCGGGCCCGGGCGTTGAAGAGGATGCTCTTCGCCCAGCCTTCGCCCGCCCCGAGGACATCCCCGTAGCTGAAGCCGCCGCAGGCCACGAGCCCACGGACGCTCTCGAGCGGGAAGCGCCCGGAGAGGATGTCCGTCATGTGCACGTCGAGGGCCCGGAAGCCGGCCCGGTCAAAGGCCGCCGCCATCTCGACCTCGCCGTTCACGCCCTGCTCGCGCAGGATCGCGATCGGAGGGCGCGTCCCCGACCGCGCCACCGCCGGTGCGGACGGCGTGAAAGTGAGCTTGGGCGTGATCCCCGGGTCCGCGCGGTCGAGGCGCACCGCGTGTTCCGACTCCGCGCACGCCGGGTTGTCGCGGAGACCCGCGATGCGGCGGGTCACGTCCGACCAGAGGTCGCGCAGGCCGAAAAGATCCTCGTCGAGCAACACATGCTCCAACGTGCGGATGCGCAGGCGGTGATCGCCGTTGAGCGTGCCGAGGACGTGGGTGCAGGCGCCGAGGCCGCCGCGGCGGAGGATGGAGGTGACCGCGGGAACGTGGGCGGTCCGGATCTGGATCACCGCGCCCAATTCCTCGGCGAAGAGCGCCGCCAGGGCCGAGGCGCGCGGCGAGCCGTCCCCCTCGGCGCCGCTCAGCAGGAGCGGGGCGGGCAGGAGGAGGTCCATCCCGGTCCGACCGGCGAAGGCCATTTCGACCAGCGTCGCGAGCAGCCCGCCGTCGGAGCGGTCGTGATACGCGAGGAGGCGATCCTCCTGATTCAACTGCTGGATGGCGGCCCAGAATGACTTCAGGTCACCGGGGTGATCGAGGTCCGGCGCGGTGCGGCCGGTCTGGGCCATGACCTGCGCGAGGATCGAGCCGCCGAGGCGGTTGCGACCGCGGCCGAGGTCGATCAGGAGGAGGGCGGTCTCCCCGACGTCGGTACGGAGCTGCGGCGTGAGCGAACGCCGGACGTCCGCGCAGGCGGCGAACGCCGAGACGATCAGGGACACCGGCGCCGACATGCGGCGGGAACGGTCGCCGTCGCGCCAGACGGTGCTCATGCTCATGGAGTCCTTGCCGACCGGGATGGTGATGCCGAGGGCCGGACAAAGCTCGAGCCCCACCGCGCGGACTGCGGCGTAGAGCGCGGCGCCTTCGCCCGGCAGGGCCGGCGCCGCCATCCAATTGGCGGAGAGGTTGACCCGGCCGAGATCCGGGATGAAGGCCGCCGCGAGATTGGTCAGCGCCTCGCCGACCGCGAGGCGCGCCGAGGCGGCGGCGTCGTGGATCGCGGTGGGAGTGCGCTCCCCGACCGCCATCGCCTCGCCCGTGTGGACATCGAATGCCGCCGCCGTCACCGCACAGTCGGCCACGGGTACCTGCCATGGACCGACCATCTGGTCGCGGACGACGAGCCCGGTGACGGAGCGGTCGCCGATCGTGATCAGGAACGACTTGTCGGCGACGGTGGGGTGGCTGAGCACGCGGCGCACGGCTTCGGGAAACTCAAGACCCCCGAGGTCGAGCCGCGGGAGCGCGCGGGCGACGGTCGTGTCGCGCCGGTGCATCCGCGGCGGCTTGCCGAGGAGTACCTCGAGCGGGAGATCGATCGGCGTGTTGCGGAAGTGGCGATCCGTGAGCACGAGGCGGCGCTCGGCCGTGGCCTCGCCGACCACGGCGTACGGGCAGCGCTCGCGTGCGCAGAGGGCGGCGAAGGTGGCCATGCGTCCGGCGGGAATCGCGAGGACATAGCGCTCCTGGGACTCGTTGCACCAGAGCTCGAGCGGACTCATGCCCGGCTCGTCACTGGGGACCTCGCGCAGCTCGAAGCGGCCACCGCGGCCGCCGTCGTTGACCAGCTCGGGCAGCGCATTGGAGATGCCGCCGGCCCCGACATCGTGGATGAACGCGATCGGATTCTCCGCACCCAGCGCCCAGCACCGGTCGATGACCTCCTGGCAGCGGCGTTGAATTTCCGCGTTGTCGCGCTGCACGCTGGCGAAATCGAGGTCCTCCTGTCCGGAGCCGGTGGCGACGGAGCTGGCGGCACCGCCGCCAAGGCCGATCAACATGGCGGGGCCACCGAGGACGACGAGCCGGGCGCCGGGGTCGATCACGCCCTTCTGGACGTGGTCGGCGCGGATGTTGCCGAGGCCGCCGGCGAGCATGATCGGTTTATGGTAGCCGCGGAGCTCGGTTGCCCCCTCGCTGGCGGGCGTACCCGGGGCGGCGGGGATCTCGGCTTCGAAACTTCGGAAGTAGCCGGTGAGGGCGGGTCGGCCGAACTCGTTGTTGAACGCCGCGCCCCCGAGCGGACCCTCGATCATGATGTCGAGCGCCGAGGCGATTCGGCCCGGCTTCCCGTGATCCTTCTCCCACGGCTGTACCGCACCCGGCAGGCGCAGATGCGAGACCGTGAAACCGGTGAGGCCTGCCTTGGGCTTGGCTCCGCGCCCGGTCGCACCCTCGTCGCGGATCTCCCCGCCCGCACCGGTGGCGGCGCCGGGGTAGGGCGAAATCGCCGTGGGGTGATTGTGCGTCTCGACCTTGCAGAGCAGGTGGATGTCCTCGGGGTGCGCGGCATACTCTCCGGAGACCGGATCCGCGAAGAAGCGACCTCCGGGCGAACCGACCAGCACCGCGGC
>CAZEJZ010000358.1:0-3914 GCA_964512415.1 uncultured Opitutaceae bacterium | reverse complement strand
TGATCGCCCGGGAGATGGCGCTGCAGGACCCGGCCGCCGTGGTGGGGCTTCATCTTGAGCACCAGTACCCCCTCGCCCAGCTGCCGTCCGAGGGTCGCGACCGCGAGGAACGAGTCTACCTGCGAAGGAAGGCGGCGCTGGCGCGCACCGGGCTCGCCTATAACCAGCTGCAGAGCACGAAGCCCAGCACCCTCGCCTACGCGCTGCAGGATTCGCCGGTGGGCTTTCTCTCGTGGATTCTGGAGAAGTTCTGGGCGTGGAGCGACCACGGCGACGATCTCTGGGCGACCCTGGAGCGGGACTTCGTCATCACCACCGCCATGCTGTACTGGTGCAGTCGAAGCATCGCGGCATCCGCACGCCTCTACTACGTAAACAACCTCCTCCACAAGGTGGAGACCCGAAACGGAACGGTCCAAGTCCCCACCCGCTGGTCGCGGTACCCCAAGGATCCGTTCGAGGGGGTCCCGGAATCCCTGATGGACCGGAGCGGCTTCCGCACGCTGGAGTGCGCCCAGCACCGCAGGGGCGGTCACTTCCCGTCGGTCGAGCAGCCTGAGCGCTGGGCCAGGGACATCGGCGGATTCTTCGTGCGGCTGGGCCGGGACGAGTCACGCCCGGGCGCCTCCGCCCGCTGACCCGCTCGGCCGTCCGCCGCGTCGGCGCGGGAGTCTCACTCCCCGCCGGAACGACGTTCGAAACGGCAGGACTGGCCGTGGGGATCCGGGTTGCCGTGCCACGCCACCACCCGGCCGTCCACCATCTCCGGGGACACGTCGAAGTAGAACTCCCCGAAGTCCAAGCCGTCCGACACCGCGGTGAACCGGCCATCCGCCAGCGCCAAGAGGGTGAGGTCAATGCCACGGAAGCGCAACCGGTCAGGCCAGGCCACGACCAAGTCTCCGTAGCCGGGATGATGGAATCGCCCGCAGGCATCCGGGGCCCACCACGACCTCCGGGGCCGGGACAGGCGCTCGCGCAGCGTCTGCTCGGCGATCCGACGGTGGGAGCGCTTGGCACTCAGGTACCGATCCGCCCAGGGAAGGGGTTCCCAACCGGCTGCCCGGTCGAGAAGCGAGAAGGCTAACAGGTCCGCCGCGTTGCTGGAGGTGCGGTTCGTGAACGTGCACGTGGCCAACCGCCGGGACGGCATGGCGAGGAGGTGGGACGTGTAGCCCTGCCACCCCCCGGTCCAGTGCAACACCCGTTCGCCCCGGTAAACGAGGCTCCGGCCAGCCAGCGCAACCGCTGGGTGCAGCATCTCCTCCCACCCCGGTCCCGGAAGCGCGAGTTCGGGTCGCACCACCTCCGACCATACCGAAGCGGGCAGCAGGCCGCGTCCGTCATACGCCAGCGCATTGCCGAGCTTGGCCAACTCCAGGATCGTACCACAGACGGCGCTCGCCGGGGCGATGCCCTCGAAATCGAAGTCCTCGGACTTCCGCGGGGGCGAGAAGCCGTTGGGCCCGTAGCCCACCATCCGATCTGCGGCGACGAACTCCTCCAGCCGAGTCAGCGGACGAATGCCAATGGGCTCAAGCAGGTCGCGAATCGCCTGATGCCACGTCGTGCCGCAGGCCTTGAATACTTCCCCGAGAATCGTGAACCCAAGATTCTGGTAGTGGTGCCCCGAACGAAAGCCGGCGGAGCAGGGAAAGTGAGGCAGCCGGCGCAACAGCTCCAGCGGATCCGAGGGCGCCAGCCACCACGTCCAATTACCATCCGGCAGCCCCGTTCGGTGCAGGAGGCAGTCCCGGACGTCCGCCCTTTCGGTCGCCACCGGGTCCTCGAAGCGCAGACCCGGCACCAGCTTGCTCACGGGATCCTCCCAACGAAGCTTGCCCCGCGCGACCAACTGCCCGAGCGCGAGTGCGGTGATGGGTTTCGAAATCGAATACCAACGCGAAGGAGTCGAATCCGTCATGGGGAGCCCGCGCTCGCGGTCCCGCCAGCCCTGTGTTCCCACGTAGGCCGTTTCACCCTCGATCATCGCCGCGACGGCGAGGCCGGGGACGGCATGCTCCTCGGCGACCCTCTTCAACAGTCCATCCATATCCGCGAAGTCACGTTTCATCGGGGGCCCCGACTCTCCCAGAACGGCCGCGACGAGACCACCCACGAATGCGGCTGCCAGCACGCTCTTTGCGCACGGCTACAGCCCGGGAATGGGGTGCGCCGGAGCTCCCCGCCACCGACGGGATCCGCGGGCGACGCAAACCTGCACTCACCCGCCGCAAACGCAGGTGGAGCACGGATCGATCCGAAGCTAAACTGGCACCGGTCGTCCGACCGGCATTCCCTCCGCCGCGCGGACGGCCTTCCTCCGCGCCCCACCCCCGCGCGATCCACCCGTCACCCCCTCCGGACATGACTCCCAGACTTCCCGTCTTCCCGATCGCGCTCGCCCTCCTCCTCGCCGCCACCGCCGCCACCGGCGCGGAAGAACCCTTCCTCGTTTCCCGCTACGACGCGCTGCACGACACTCCCGCGCAGCGGCGCTTCCGCGAGCTGGCTCCGATGCCGGCGGGCGTCGTCTACATCCAGCAGCCGGGTGAGGGGGAGGCGGCCATCCGGAACCACTTCCGGATGATGCGGGACCTCGGTTTCAACGCCCTCAAGCAGATCATGCCGCTGCCATCGTGGACGGTGGAGCAGATCCAGCTCATCGCGCTGGATGAGGGCCTCATCCCTTGGTGGTTCGGGGAAGGGGGATACGAACCGGTCACGCCGGATCTGCGGCAGCGGCTGGGACTGCCGGTCGGGTTGCCGATGGCGGAGGTGCTGCGTCACCCGGCGCTGCGGGCCTACCAGTTTGGGATCCTCCGCCAGCGGGTCGAGCGGACGGCGGAGTTCATCCGCCAAAGTCCGTCGCACCGCTTCCTCCGGACGGGCTCGGTCGCATTCGACCCGGAAGTCGGCGGACGGGGACGGGAGCTTAGCGCGCAGGGCGAGAACCTGTTTCTGGAATGGCTGCGGCAGACCTACGGCACCATCGATCGGCTGAACGAGGCATGGAACCAGAGCCACGCCGGGCTCTTTCTCCATGAGGCCCGCACGTTCCGGTCGTGGGAGGACGTGGCGGGGAACTGGAAGAGCGTGACCCCGCGGGAGTATCGGAACAGCCGCGACATCCTGCGCTTCAAGGCGGACCATTCGCTCGCCCGCATCCGCAGTCACGCCCAGGAACTGGCGGCGTTCGATCCCTACTATCCATTCCGTGGCGGCGGAGAACTCGGTCTCTTCCTCCCCTCAGCGTGGTACGCGGTCGACCTCGAGGGCATCGCCGACGCGGTCGCCGACCACGGCTCGTTCTACCCGTCGATGCACTTTTCGTGGCACTTCGACCAGGTGAACCACGAGATCACCCGACCGCTGTACATGCAGGCGTCGCTCATGAACGATCTGTTCAAGGGAGGTTGGACGGGCGGCTGGGAATCGACCGGCGGACCGCAGCAGCACGACGGGGAGCGCGGCACCCAGGCGACCAACGCCTACTACGTCGGCGCCGGCGAGCTGATGCAGCTCTACCTCAGCCAGATGGCGGGCGGCTTCAAGGGCTTCGGAATCTGGTGCTGGAACGCCCGCTCCGCCGGCAAGGAGGCCGGCGAGTACAGCCTGCTCGATCGCAACGGCGCCGTCACGGAGCGGGCGGTGCGCATCGGGCAACTGGCCCAGGCGATGCAGCAGCACCGCTTCGAACTCTGGGAGGCGCGCAAGGAACCGCTGGTCGGTGTGCTTTTCGACTGGGAAAACGAGGCGGTGTGGGCGGCGATGTCGTTTGTCGGACGCGAAGGATTCCGGATGAAGCCCGTCGAGGCTCGCATCGGCGTCAGCCGGGCGCTCATCGAAGGCAACGTGCCCTTCGAGTACGTCACCCCCAAGGATCTCCGCCGCGGCCTCGCCGGGCGCTACCG
>CAZEJZ010000357.1:0-3924 GCA_964512415.1 uncultured Opitutaceae bacterium | reverse complement strand
ACGGTGGCGGACGGGCGGGCTTGGAGTGAAACCGGGTCCACGATCGCGAGTTCCTGATCGACGACGGAGCGGCCGCAGCTGACGGAGGAGAGCCCATCGGTGCGTCCGGCGGCGACCTCCACGGCCTCGTTGCGTCCGAGAGCAGCTGGGTCGAGACGCAGTGCGCGGTATCCCTCGCCCGGCTTACCGCCGGTGGCGAGCAGCGTGGTCTCTGCCATGCCGTAGCAGGCATACAGCGACGTGCGCCGCAGACCGCAGCTGGCGAACGCATCGGCGAACCGATCGAAAGCCCGCGCGTCGATCGGCTCGGAGCCATTGTAAATCAACTCAAGGCAGCTGAGATCCAGCTCGGCTTTCTGCTCGGCGGTGATGACCCGTGCGCACAGATCGAACGCAAAATTGGGGGCCCCGGTGGTCCGGGCCCGTTGGCGGCTGATTGCGGCCAACCAACGCACCGGTTTCTGGAGGAATGCGGCGGGCGGCATCAGCACGGTGGACGTGCCGAGGTAGAGCGGCTGAAGCAGATTCCCGATCAGCCCCATATCGTGGTAAATCGGCAGCCAGCTCACGAACGTGGACTGGTCATGGTAACCGAACTGGCGCCGAATCATCTCGGCGTTGGCCATGATATTGGCGTGGGTGATCATCACCCCGCGCGGCTGGCCGGTGGAGCCCGAGCTGTATTGCAGCAGTGCGAGCGACTCGGGACGAATCGCCGGACGCTGCCAGGCCGGATCAGCCTGCGTCAGATCATCGCTGGCGATGAGTCGAAACGACGACGCGCGCTCGCCCAGCCACGGCTCCACCTTGGCGAGTCCCTCGCGCGTGCTGACGATCACCCGCACTTGCGCATCTTGGAGGATGGCCTCGATCCGCGGCATGTGTCGGGCATTCCGCGGCGGGTAGGCGGCGATGGCCACCACTCCGCCGAAAAGACAGCCGAAGAACGACGCGACGAACTCCAACCCCGGCGGATGCAACAGCAGCACCCGTCCCCCATCGCCGGCCTCGTCCCGGAGCCTAGCTCCGATCGCCCGCGCTCGCGCAACTAAGCCTCGATAGTCCAAGGTATCCATTTTCCCCTCACCCTCGGCCAGGAAATGCACCGCCGGCAGACCACCATGAGCCGCGGCTCGATAGTCCAATAGCTCGACAAAATTAGGGGCGCGAAGCATGCGAAAAACGGAAAGTACGATGGAAGCGTTTGGCGGGCACCAGCCAACCGAAATGCGGACCACCATGGTGCATGAAAATACAGGCAAACCCGATGCAAAATATACTTAAGTGCCTTATTATTAATATTTGAATTTACACCATAAACGGGACTCTCGCCCATACCCTCCCTGGAGATTCCAGATGTCGAACTCGGCCTCACGCCTCGGAGGCAGAGGCGACCGCCGCGACTCCAACCCGTCGGCCACAAGGCCAATCGCCGTCACTCGCCGCGACTCTACCGAGCTCGCTCGCCATTTTGTCGGACAATCCCACGAGGCTCGATGCAATTTTGATTCAATAACTCTGGGCGCTCCCACCGATTGAAGATGCATCGCCGCGGATGGGGTCACCCAACGAGTTAGCGCACCCCTTCGTCCTCAAAGGGACACCGATCATGCTGCTAACCAACCCTTCTCCAAGGGCACCCGTGGCGCTTTAGTTAGAATTATTCTAATTCTTACTTGAAACTTAGAACCATTCCAATCTGTTGAACACTCCCCATGGAACCGACGGCTCAAATTTCTCCGGCAGCGCTCTCCCAGAAGCTCGCGGGCAGCGGCCTGCGCAACACCCCCCAGCGCGAAGTCGTTTATTCGGTGCTGGTTGGGAAACGGGATCATCCCACAGCGGATGAGGTTTTCGCACGCGTGAAGACGGAAATGCCCACCATCTCGCTCGCCACGGTCTACAACTGCCTGGAAGCGCTCGTGCAGTGCAACCTGGTGCGGCAGGTGAACTTTGAGCGC
The DNA here is from genome assembly GCA_964512415.1 of uncultured Opitutaceae bacterium. Taxonomy (GTDB): domain Bacteria; phylum Verrucomicrobiota; class Verrucomicrobiia; order Opitutales; family Opitutaceae; genus UBA6669. The sequence goes on along the minus strand of CAZEJZ010000357.1, from coordinate 1,963 downwards.
GGCCCGACCCGGTATTGCCCGAATCTACATCCCCACGCTCATTTCCACGACGAGTCGACGGGGTCGACGTACGACATCGATCTTCCCCCGGGCCTGCTGGAGCAGCTTCGGGCCCAACTGCCCTCGGGCTATCGCGCTTCGGACGTCGAAATCACCTTCCGTGGCCGCGCCGCGTCTTGAGCGACCTCCGACCGTCTTTACTGCCCTTCCTCCCGACCTCTTCTCCTTTTCGCCATGTCCTCCCTCGAAATCCGCGATCTGCACGTCGCCATCGACAGCAAAGAAATCGTCAAGGGCCTGTCCCTGACGATCCGTTCCGGCGAGGTCCATGCCATCATGGGCCCGAACGGCACCGGCAAGTCCACGCTGTCGAAGGCCATCGCCGGTCACCCGGACTACACCATCACGCAGGGCGACGTGCTCCTCGACGGCAAGTCGATCCTTGAGCAGGAGCCGGACGAGCGCGCGCGCGCCGGGCTCTTCCTCGCCTTCCAATACCCCTCGGAAATCCCCGGCGTCTCGATCGCCAATTTCCTCCGCGCCGCGCTCCAGGCGCGTCTCGCCGAGGGCGAGGAACTGGACGCGACCGCCTACTACAAGCGGCTCTACCAGAAGATGGACATGCTGAAGATCGACCGGAAGTTCACCTCGCGCTCGGTGAACGACGGTTTCTCCGGCGGCGAAAAGAAGCGCTGTGAGATCCTGCAGATGGCGATGCTCGAACCGAAGTTCGCGCTGATGGATGAGACCGATTCCGGCCTCGACATCGATGCCCTGCGCATCGTCTCCGACGGCGTCAACGCCCTCCGCGGTCCCGGGCTCGGGATCCTCATGATCACCCACTACCAGCGGCTGCTCAATCACATCGTGCCCGACTACGTCCACGTGATGTACGACGGCCGCATCGTGAAGAGCGGCGACAAGACGCTCGCGCTCGAGCTCGAGCGCCGCGGCTACGACTGGGTCAAGCAGGAGCTCGCCGCCGCCGCTCCCGCGCCCGCCACCGCCACCGCCCACGCCTGAGCCCCGCCGCCATGAACGCCGCCTCCACCCTTGATCCCACGCTCCCCGAGTCCTCCGCCGCGGTGGAGAATCCCGCCGTCGGCATCGACCAGTCCGTGGGCGACTTCACGTATGACGTGAAGTACGACTTCGACGCCGGCACCGGCCTCACCGAGAACACCGTCCGCTACATCAGCGCGGTGAAGAAGGAAGCCCCGTGGATCCTCGAGTTCCGCCTCAAGGCACTCCAGACGTTCCTCAACAAGCCCATGCCCACCCACTGGGCGACGCGGGACCTCGAGAACATCCACTTCGAGAAGATCCGTTACTACCTCGCGCAGGGCCAGAAGCCGAAGCGCACCTGGGAGGAGGTCCCGGACGACATCAAGCGCACCTTCGAGCGGCTCGGCATCCCGGAGCAGGAACGCAAGTTCCTCGCCGGCGTCGAGGCGCAGTTCGACAGCGAGGCGGCGTATTCGAACATCAAGGACATCGTCGCCAAGCAGGGCGTCATCTTTGCCAACTCGACCGAGGCCCTGCGCGAGCATCCGGAAATCTTCCGCAAGTTTTTCGGCAAGGTCATCCCGACCAGCGACAATAAGTTTTCCGCGCTGAACAGCGCCGTCTTCTCGGGCGGCTCGTTCATCTACGTGCCCAAGGGCGTCAAGGTCGCCCAGCCGCTTCAGGCCTACTTCCGCATCAACGCGGAGAATTTCGGCCAGTTCGAGCGCACGCTGATCATCGCCGACGAAGGCAGCGAGGTGACGTACATGGAGGGCTGCACCGCCCCGAAGTTCTCCACCTCGACCCTGCACAGCGCGGTCGTGGAACTGGTCGCGCTGAAGGGCGCGAAGATCCAGTACATCACGGTCCAGAACTGGGCGCCCAACGTTTTCAACCTCGTCACCAAGCGCGGCGTCGCGCACGAGGATGCCGAGATCAAGTGGATCGACTGCAACAT
>CAZEJZ010000356.1:0-3940 GCA_964512415.1 uncultured Opitutaceae bacterium | reverse complement strand
CGGAGCCCGAGAACGCGAGCGACGTACGCGACATCGAGCGATTCATCGGCCAGCGCATCCCGCAGCTTTCGCTTGAGGGCTTCCCGTATCTCGGATCGAGCGCACCGGTGATCGATACGCAGCGCCCGGGCCCCAAGGCGCCGAGGCAGCAGCGCGGCGGACGACCCAGTCAACACCGCAGCCATCAGCCGGGTGGCGGCGGTGGCGGCGGTGGTGGTGGTGGTGGTGGTGGTGGTGGACGCCCGGCGTTCCGCGGCGGGTTCCGCGGCCGCCGCTAGCGGACCTGCAGGGTGTCGCCCTCGAACGCGAGTCCGAGGGAGGGCACGACCACTGCCTTGCGGTCACCCTCGCGGCGCACCGTCCCGGCGATCCACGCATCGTGGCCCGCCTCCTGCGCGGCCGCCACGACGGCGGACGCGGTGGCGGCGGGAACGTACGCGGCGAACCCGACGCCCATGTTGAACGTGGCGTAAGCCTCGCGGAGCGAGACCGGCCCGGCCTCCATGATGAACTGAAACAGGGCCGGGATCCCGCGCGGGGTGTGGATCTCGTAGACCCACGGCTCCTCGGGACGCATCAGCTTGCGCCAGCCGTGACCGGTGACGTGGGCAAGGTAATGCAGGGGCAGGCCGCGCTCGAGGCAGAGTCGCACAAAGCGGACGTAGATCACGGACGGCGCCAGCAACGCCTCCCCAAAGGTCCGCGCATCCCCATGCCCGATCGGCGTGTGATAGCCTCGCGGCAGGCGCTCCGCGATCAAACGACACAGCGAGAGACCGTTGGTCTGCACCCCGGACGAGGCGAGGAAGACGATCGCGTCCCCCTCCCGGACCTCGCCGGGGATGCGGCGCGACTTGGGCGCGATGCGGCCCACGGCGGAGCCGGCCAGCACGATGGTCTCGGGATTGACCACGCCCTTCAGCGTGGGCGTCTCGCCCCCACCCCAGACCGCGCCAGACTGGCGACAGCCGTCCGCGAAGCCATCAACCAGGAGCTGCATGCGCTCGGCGTCGGCGAACCAGCCGGAGTCGCCGACGGCGGCGTGCATCGCCACGGAGACCGGCAATGCGCCGCAGGTAATGAGGTCGTTGACGATGGTGGCCACCGTATCGATCGCGATCTCGCGGTAGCAGCAACGGCCGCCCTCGCGACGGAACGCGTCGGCCACGAGATTCTTGGTGCCCAGCCCTTCCTCGACGTGCGCGAGAAAGTGATCGTCGCCCTCCAGCAGGTAGGCGCTTTCGCCCCGGGTGGACGCCGGCTCGCGGTACCCATGCGCGGTGAGCTCGCCCGCCGTGGTGCGCGCGGCCCGCTGGCACGCCCGCTTGAACGCGTCGAGTTGGTCGTACCGTACGCCGGAGGACTCGTAGTTCAGGCTCATCAGTAGGAACGCCCCTCGTTCCGATCGTAGTAGTTCACGTAGGCCTGGTTCACGACCCGGTAGCCGCCGGGCGTCGGATAGTTTCCGGTGAAGTACCAGTCGCCCGAACTCCCCGGCACGGCGGCGTGGAGATTATCGATCGTCTGGAACAGGATGCGGATCTCCCCCGTCCACTCCGTGTCCTTGGGACGCACCAAGTCGGTGATCCGCGCTGCGATCTCCTCGTCGGAAAACGGCGCGTAGATGCGCCGCACTTGATTCTCGAGCGTCGCCCCCGCCGGGCGCTCCACTTCGGCGCGGCACGCGCGGTAGGTCTCCTCCAGCACTTCATTCATGCCGCGCTCCTTCAGCAGGGAAACCGCCGCCTCGAAGGCGATGAACTTGCCGAGCTCAGACATGTCGATGCCGTAGCAGTCCGGATAACGGATCTGCGGCGCCGTCGAGACGATCACGATCCGCCGCGGCTGGAGCCGCGTGAGGATGCGCAGGATGGAGCGCCGCAGGGTCGTGCCGCGGACGATTGAGTCGTCGACGCAGACCAGGTTGTCGTCGGGCCGCACCGAGCCGTAGGTGATGTCGTAGACGTGGCTCGCGAGCTGGTTCCGGAAACTCTCCTGGCCGATGAACGTGCGGATCTTCACGTCCTTGCTCACCACCTTTTCGCCCCGCGGCCAGTTGCGGAGGATCAGCTCGTCCAGCAACGCCTCGCTCAGGACCCCGGCCTGGCTCGCCTTCAGGATCGCTGCCTTCACCTCCCCGCGGCGCTTCTCGCGCAGCGCCGACATCAGGCCGTAGTAGGCGGTTTCGGCGGTGTTGGGGATGAAGCTGAACACGGTCCGGTCCCAGTCGTACCCCACGGCCTCGAGCACCTGCGTCGACAGCCGGGCGCCGAGGGCCTTGCGCTCCTGGTAGATGTCGAAGTCGTTGCCGCGCGAGAAGTAGATTCGCTCGAACGAGCAACTGGCGCGGGGCAGGGCCTCGGTGAACCGAATCGAGCGCACCTCGCCGCGACGCTTGATCGAGATCACGTGCCCGGGCTCCACCTCGCGCACCTGCTCGACGCTGAGATCGAACGACGTCATGAGCGGCGCGCGCTCGGAGGCGAAGGCGACGACCTCATCGTTCTGGAAATAGAAGCACGGACGGATCCCGGACGGATCCCGGGCCACGAAGGCATCGCCGTTGCCGACCATGCCGACCAGCACGTATCCACCATCCCACTTCCGGGAGGCGCGGGTGATGACGCGGGCGAGATCAAGCTGCTCGCTGATCTCGCGGGAGATCTGGGTCCCGCCGAGGCCGCGGGCCCGCAGCGTCCGGTAGAGCTCCTCGTGCTCCTCGTCGAGGAAGTAGCCGATCTTCTCGAGCAGCGCCTGCGTGTCGGTCGCGAAGATGGGGTGCTGTCCCATGGCGATCAGCGAGGCGTTGAGCTCCGCCGTGTTCGTCATGTTGAAGTTGCCCGCAAGGGCCAGATTCCGGGTCGGCCACGGGGAGCGGCGGAAGAAAGGATGACAGGAGCTGAGGTTGTACCCGCCGCTGGTGCCGTAGCGCAGGTGCCCCATCAGGACCTCGCCGCCGAAGTCGAAGTTGCGCTTCACCGTGTCCGGGAACTCCGGATGGATCAGGCCGGAGGCGATCTTTTCCTGGTACTGCTGCAGCAGCGCCTTGAAGATCTTGTCGAGCGGATTGGCCTTCACCTGCCGCTCCCGGAAGAGGTAGGGCTCCCCCGCGGCGACATCGAGCTTCGCACAGGCGACACCCGCGCCGTCCTGCCCCCGGTTGTGCTGCTTCTCCATCAGGAGAAACAGCTTCGAGAAACCCCAGAGGGGCGTGCCGTACTTCTCCTGGTAATGGGACAGCGGCTTGAGGAGCCGGACCAACGCGATGCCGCACTCGTGGCGGAGCGAGTCACTCATGGTGTGAAATTCCCGCACGCATTTGGCCGTGCGGGCGAACCGGCGCACCGCCGCGGGAGGCCCGCGAGGCGGCGAGGGAGGGGTTGCGGCACGGGCCGGCGTCGGAAGTGTTCAAGGCCGATGAAAACGAATCATGACGGGCCGATCCGGAATCCGGTCAAGGGGTTTTTCCGGCTTCGTTCCCCTTGCCCCGCCCGCGTCGACCGCGGGGATGGAAACGCGCGTGCTCGTCCAGCAGGCGATTCGCGGCCACGGCGGTGTAGATCTCCGTGGTTGCGAGATTCGCATGACCCAGCATTTCCTGGATGGACCGGAGATCAGCGCCGCCGGACAGCAGGTGCGTGGCAAAGGAATGGCGCAGCATGTGGGGCTTCACCGGGCGTTTGATGCCGGCCCTTTGCGCATAACGCCGAACCAGCAGCCACAACGTGACGCGCGACAAGCCCGCGCCGCGTTCGCTCAGGAAGAGCACATCGCCCGTTCGCCCACTCCGCACGAGTCGGGGACGACCGGCCTCCAGGTAACGATCCAGCGCCGCGACGGCGCGGCGCCCGAGGGGAACCAGTCGTTCCTTCGATCCTTTGCCGAAGACGCGAACGAAGCCTTGCTCGACCACTTGGCGATAGATCCCTTGCAGCATCTC
>CAZEJZ010000355.1:0-3949 GCA_964512415.1 uncultured Opitutaceae bacterium | reverse complement strand
GGAGCGACATGGTTCCGGTGAGGCAACCGAGGCGAACCCCCTGTTGCCCGCACTTTCAAGCCTCTCCCGCCCCTTGAGGGCAACGAAAAAGCGGCTTCGTCCGGCAGCGCTGGTCAGCCCTTGGACTGCGTCTTGATCTCCACCACGTCGTGGGGTGCGGCCTCGCGTTGTCCGGCCGGGCTCACCCGGACGTAGCGTGCGCGCTTCCGAAGGTCGCTTAGCGTGCGCGCACCCAGATACCCCATGCCGCTCTGAAGGCCGCCGATCAGCGACGCGAGGACGTCGTTGGCCGATCCCGAGACCTCCTTCAGCGCCTCGATGCCCTCCGCGGTCAGTTTCCGGGTCGAGTCGGCCTTGTCGTGACCGTAACGCGCCGCGCTGCCGGCCTTCATGGCCGAGAGCGAGCCCATGCCGCGGTACTGCTTGTACAGCTTACCGTTGATTTCCATGATCTCGCCCGGCGCCTCGCGGCATCCGGCGAGCAGACCGCCCAGAATCACCGCATCCGACAAAGTCAGAGCCTTCACGATGTCTCCGCTCTTGGTGATCCCGCCGTCGGCGATCACCCGTACCCCGCACGACGCCGCCTCGCGGCTGGCGACGTAAAGCGCGGTGAGTTGCGGAATGCCGACACCGGCGACGATGCGGGTGGTGCAGATCGAGCCCGGTCCTTGACCGACCTTGATCGCACTGGCGCCGCATTCGGCGAGGTAGCGGACTCCGTCGCCGCTCGTGACATTGCCGGCGATGATCGTGAGATCCGGGAAGTGCTGGCGGACCAGTCGCACCAGGTCGCCGACGCCCGCGGTGTGACCGTGAGCCGTTGAAACCGCGACGGCGTCGACCGACTCCTCCACGAGTTGGCGGACGTGGCCGAGAATGCGGTCGCGGTCGAGGCTGCCGTCGCTCAGGCGGATCGGTGCGATCGCCGCGCCGACGACGAGGCGGAACTCGGTGTCGCGGGCCGGCTTGCGGCGCGACTTGGCCTCGGCGGTGATGCGTTCGACGTCCGAGAAGGTCACGAGGCCGCGAAGCCGGTCGCCGTCATCCACCACGAGCATTTTGTGGATGCCGACGTGCTCCATGAAGAACGCGTCCGCCGCGCTGATGGGATCCGGCTTCAGGTCGCGTTCGTGGACGGTCAGGATTTCCCGTCGCGGGACCATGGCCTCCGCCACCTTCTTCGTGCGGTAGCGGTCGCGGACGCTGCTGCCGGAGAGCAGGCCCATCAACCGGCCCTCGCTGTCCACCACCGGGAACGTGCGGAACTCGTAGCGCCGCTGCTCGATCATCGCCAGCACGTCACCGACCACCTGATCCGGCGTGACAGTGATGGGATCCTGGATCAGTCCGTGGATGTGGCGCTTCACGCGCGCGACCTCCTTGACCTGCTCGCGGGCCGTCATGTTGTAGTGGATCACCCCAAGGCCGCCGTTGAGGGCCATCGTGATCGCCATCTTCGCTTCCGTCACCGTGTCCATGTCGGACGAGATGATCGGGATCGGCAGACGGAGGGAATCGGAGAGGGCGGTCGACGGATCGGCGTCTTTCGGAAGGATGTCCGAAAAGAGGGTCGCGAGCGAAACGTCGTCGAACGTGAGGGAGGTCGGCCGATTGGCGCGGAAGAAGTCGTCGGCCCCCAGGTAGAACTCGCGATCGGACGGCGAACTGAGGGGGGAATCGTGGGCAACCGAGCTCATGGTTGCCACGAAGGAGGTAAAGGTGCCGGGCGGAAGGGCAAATGGATTTTCGGCCCGCGCCGAAATCAGCTCTCCGTGGTTGGCTGCTTCAGCGTCCAGAGCAGGTAGAGACCGACCCCCGTGCAGATGCCGGCGTCCGCGATGTTGAAGGTGGGGTAGACGTAGGTGCCGAAGTGCAGATCGATGAAATCGACCACGTGGCCGTGGAGCAGTCGGTCGACGAAGTTGCCCACGATGCCGCCGCAGAGGAGGCCGAACCCGGTCTGCACCGTGCGGACGCGCAGGCCGAGCGACGCGCGCCATGCGTAGATGCCCACGAGGGTCACCACGGCCAGGGCGGCGAGCAGCGTGCTCCGGCCGCTGAAGAGGCTCCATGCCGCTCCGGTGTTGCCGACGTGAACCAGGTAGAAGAAGCCGTCGATGACGGGGATCGCGCCGGGCGGGCCGTAGGTCCCGAACGGGATCGTGGCGAAGACCCAGGCCTTCGAGAGTTGATCCAGCCCGAAGACGGTGACGGCGAGGGCCCAGAGACGGCGGTAGGCGAGGATGCGCTCCGCCCGTCCGGGAGTCGGAGAGGGCGGCGAGGCGGGACTGGACGCGGGAGCGCTCAATCGTCGCCGCCGTCGTCGCCGCCGATCGCCGCGCCTTCTTCACCAAGTTCGCCGAAGAGGCCGGCGCCGGTGCGGGTGCGGTAACGGTTGCGTTCGATCTCCTTTTGCGCCTCGGCGGAGTAGCGGGTGAAGGGAACGGCCAGGAGGCGTTCCTTGGCGATCGGCTTCTGCGTGATTTCGCAGATGCCGTAGGTACCGACCTTGATGCGCTGGATGGCGGCCTCGATTTCCGAGAGCGCTTCCTGCTCGCTGGAAACGAGGCTGAGCGCGAAGTCGCGATCGAAGGTATCGGTACCGGCATCGGCCATGTGCTGACCGTAGCTCGAGAGGTCGCCGGCGTCGTCCTTCGAAGAGCGCTTCAGCGTATCCTCGGTGTGCTGATCCAGCTGACCCGTGAGATGATTCCGCAGCTCGATGAGGAGCCGGTAGAAGCGACGGTACTTCTCGGGAATGTCCGCGTCGGATTCGGCGTTGGGTGCGCTGGCCTTCCGCGGGTTGAAGCCGAGAATGTCGGCGAGCGACGCGGCCTTCACGTGATTCGGCGCCGCGGGCTTCACGGCGGGCCGGACTTCCGCGACCTTGCCGGGTTTGGCCTTGGTCGCGGCGATCTTGCTCTTGGTGGCGGTCTCGCTGCCCTTGGCCGCCACCTTGGCGAGTTCGCGGACCTCCTCCAAGGAAAAGGCGATGGGCTTGGCCGGTTTGCGGCTGCCTAGGATCTTGCTCCGCAGGGCATCGCGGGCCTTGCCCTTGTCTCGCGCGTCACCGGCTTCGACCGCATTGATGGCCGGACTATCCTTGGCGGGGGCGGTGGGCAGCTTGGAAGCGGGCTTTGTTGCGGGCGTCGCGGGAACCGCGTGGGCCGCCGCCGGCTTGGCCGAGGCGGCTGGCTTCGCGGGGGACGGTGCCTTGGGGAGCACCGGCTTGGGCGCGGCCTTCTTGGCGGCAGGTTTGGGAGGCGCGGGACGCGGCTTTTCGGGAGATGGCTTCTTGTGCACGGGAGGCGGAGAGTGTTTCTTGGGAGCGGGGGCCTTGACGGACTGGGCGGGTTTTTTCTTGGCCATGGCGGGGTGTTTTTTTGGGGGGTATTCTAGAGGGCGTCCGAGCAGCGCGGGCAGACATCACCGTGCGGCGTGGCGCAGAGTTGGGGGACCCAGCGCCAGCAACGGGGACAGCGGTGATGGCCGAGTTCCTGGGCGTGGCGAACGCCGACCGCGACGGCGCTTTCCGCGCTGGCCGGGGCGGCGATGTCCACGTGTGACACGATGAAGAGCTCGGGCAGGAGATCGCGGTGGGCCGCGAGCACTTGCTGCGAATCAGCGTCGCGCGGAGTGAGCTGAATCGCCGCATCGAGCGACTTGCCCAGCTTGCCGGCCGCGCGCAGCGGTTCGATGGCCTCGTTGACGCGGCGACGGATGTCGAAAAGCCGCACCAGATCGGCGTCCAGCGCGGGCTGGTTCCACTCGGCCGGCAGCACGGGCCAGTCCTGAAGATGGATCGAAGTGCGGCGCGGATCGGAGCCCGTGAGCGCCTCCGCGGGTGGCAAGTCCTGATTGAACTGCGCATGGCACCACGCCTCGTCGGCGGTCAGGCTGAGGATCGGAGCCAGGATGCGGACCAGCGTGTGGAACAGGTGATGGA
>CAZEJZ010000354.1:0-3963 GCA_964512415.1 uncultured Opitutaceae bacterium | reverse complement strand
CGGGAGTCGTTCATGGCGCGCATGATCCGCGCACCGCACGCGTTCCTCCAGCGCGGCGAGTCGGGCCTGCGTATCCGAATCGACGCGGTCCAGCATCGCCCGCACCTTGGCTCCGAGCTCCTGGCTCATCTCCTCAAACTCGCGGCGACCCTGCTCGGCGATCTTCTCGGCGATGATCCGCGCATCCGCCGTCGACAGCTTGCCTTGCCGGACCATCTCCTGGAGCGCGGCCTCAGCTTTTTCCGTGGTGGTGAGCGCGGCACCGACGCCGGCGAGAATGGTCTTCTTGATGACGTCGATCATGAGCGGAAACGATGGCGAAAGGGCAGGGCGCCCGCAACGGGAAAGCCCCACAATCTCCTCAGAGGGTCAGGCTTTGTCCTTTGTTGTGATGCAGGCCGACGGACGCGTCGCGCTGTCTCTGGCGTCTCTGAACCTCGTCGCCAGAACAAAGGACAAAGCCTGACCCTATCATGGAAGTTCGTGGTTTTGGAGGTTCGTAACGCTCGTTTTGTTCGCGGCTTGGGCTCCTGGGGTCCGCTGCGGGAGGGGTCAGGTCAGGCGGGCGAAGCCGCTGTGCGCCACGGGGCCGCGGAGATGCTGCGCGAGGGTGCCTTGGTCGAGGACCGATTTGATGAAGGCAAACACCTCCCCGACCGTGTGCAGGTAGCCTTCGACGTGCGCCGGGGTGTGCGCGCAGGTCGGGTAGAAGACGCCGTTCGCGAGGTAGCCGTGATCCAACATCGTCTGGGTGAAGAGTGTCATCAGCCGGCGGCTGTCCTCCCCGTACGCGAAGCTGAAGTTGCAGAGCGCCGGGATGCCGCCGACGGTGATCTGCAGGCCGTGCCGTGCCGCGGCCTCGCGCCAGCCCTGACGGGTGAGATCCCCGATCTTCTGGATGTGGCTGACGGCATCCAGCTCCTTGAGGCGCCGCAGCGTGGCGAGGGCGGCGGCCGGCCCGATGCCCTCGGTCCAGTACGTGCTGCTCACGAAGGTGCGTTGCGCGGCTTCCATCACGCGGCCCCGGCCGATGACGGCCGACATGGGGAAGCCGTTGGACAGCGACTTGGCGAAGACTGCCAGATCCGGCGCGACGCCGAGTTTGAGGTGGATGCCGCCGTGATGGCTGCGCCAGCCTGAGGTGACTTCGTCGAAGATGAGCACGGCCCCCGTCTCGTCCGCCAGTGCGCGGACCCGGTCGAGAAACCCGTCGCGCGGGGCGTCGTAGCGCATTGGCTCCATCACGATCGCGGCGAGCCGGCCCCGGTTCGCCGCGACGATGGCCTCGAGTTCCTCGATCCGGTTGTAGCGGAACGGCAGGGCGGTACCGCGGAGGCCGGTCGGGACTCCTGCGGGGTCCAGGCCGGGCAGGAGATGGCCGTTCAGCGCCTCGGTTTCCCCGAGGTTGGCGGCGAGGTACCAGTCGCTCCAGCCGTGGTAGCCGCAGAAGGCCACGACCTCGCGGCCCGTGGCGGCGCGGGCGATGCGCACCGCGATGGTGAGGATCTCGCCGCCGGCGCGGGCGTAGCGCGCTTGGTCGGCCCACGGGTGGATCTCGCAGAGCAGATCGGCGACGGCCACTTCGTCCGGCGAGTTCAGGGTGCACATGCTGCCGCGTGCGATGCGGTCGACGACCGCGGCGTTCACGACCGGGTCCGCGTAGCCGAGCAGGCAGGAACCGATGCCGCAGGATGTGAAGTCCGTGAACGCGCGACCATCGAGGTCGGTGACGGTGCAGCCGTTGGCCCGATCGTAGTAGGCCGGCCAGTTGTCCGGCAGGAACATCTCCGGTCGCTTGCTGAGCAGTTGGGTGCCGCCGGGGATGCGCTGCTTGGCCCGTCGGTACAGATCGGGGCCGGTGCGGCCGAGGAGGGGTGCGGAGGGAGTGGTCATCTGAAGGGAAAATCGGCTCACGGCGCGGTCAGCCACGCCAGATCGATGCGCCGCAGGCGCAGGCGGTTGAGGCCGCCAATCGTGGCATCTCCGGCGCAGTACGCGAGGAGGACCGCGTCCTCGGTGAAGTGGATCGCGGTGTAGCAGTACCAGCCGTCGGGATCCGACTCGAGGAGCTTGCGGTTCTGCCAGGTCCGGCCGCCGTCAGCCGAGATTCCCGAGACCAGCGGCGTGCGCCGGCGGGCGTTGCGCGTCGTATCGGCCAGAGGCGGGATCGACCAGCGGCCACTGTGGTCGTTCCAGACGCCGAGCAGGCGGTCGGACCCTGGCAGGCGCTTGATGCCCGCGGATGAGGTCGGGGATTTCAGGTCGCTGGGCTCGGCCGGCGTCCAGCTGTCGCCGGCGTCCTTCGACCGTGCCATGAACTGCGAGCCGAGGTCCGTGCGGAACCAGCCGAGCAGGGAGCCGTCGGCGAGTTCGATGACTCCGGATTCCTGCAGTCCCTCCTTGGTCGAGGGCACGGGTGAAGCCAGCCACTCCGGGGATTCCCGCCAGGTCGCGCCGCCGTCGTCGGAGAAGTACCACATCGTGATCGCCCGGAAGTCGAGCGACTCGTACGTGTGCACGTTGGTGTCACGCTGGCGGTACGCGCCGACGGGTACGATGATCCGGCCGCCGCGCAGCTGGATCGCGCGGTCGTTGTTGAGTTCGTAGTAGCCCGGCGCCTTCACCACCCGCTGCGGGGTGGTCCACGACGCGCCTTCGTCCGCGCTGAAGCAGACGTAGGGATGACCTTCGATGCGCGACTCCTTCTTGATGTGGAAGAGCGCGATGCGTCCGTCCTGCAGGCGAAGCAGCGAGACGCTCATGACGTTGGCACCGGTGTTCTCGACGAGGGTGCGCGGCGCCGGGTTCCACGTGCGCCCGCCGTCGTCGGACGTGATGCCAACGAGGCGGGCCGCGCTTTCGTCGCGGTCGCCGCCGTAGAACTGGGTGTAGACGTACAGGATGCGCCCCGATTTCAGGGTCACGAAGGAGCCTTCGGAATTGCGGGGGTTGGCGGCCGTCGGCTCGAGCTGCAGGACGACGCGGTTCTCGGCGGCGGCAAGCGCGGGGCCCGCGCAGGCGAGGACGAGGAGAAGGAGGGGAAGGAGTCGCGAACTCATGGTGTTATGGGGTCGGGAGGGGGTGTACATTCCTCCCCGCTGGCGCCGCAACCATGTCGAGCATGTCCTTGCTTCTGACACGTGAATCACCCTTTCCCGGTGCGGACTCCGGATGGTCCGGCGCGCGGGGCGACGCGCGGGACGGTGAGGGGTGCCGGACGCACGGTGCGGAAGGCGGGAGTCAGGCCGCAGCGGCTCGGGCCGCGTGAGGGGCGACCGCGCGGACCCTCGCCGCCAGCAGGACCGTCAGGGCGAGGCAGGCGACCGAGAGCAGGCCGACACGTGAATAGCCCATCAGTTGGCCACCCGGCCCGCGGGTCACGAGCAGGCCCGCCACGACATTGGCGAGGCCGCCCGCCGCCTGCTGCACGGCTGCATTCACGCTCATGAAACCGCCGCGGTAGCGGGCGTCCACGGCGTTGGTCAGCATCGCCATGGCCGGCGGGAAGCGGCTGGACATCGCCACCATGAACACGGCGGTCACCGCCATCGCCCCGGCCACCGACGCGGAGGTCATCCGGGTGAGGAGGAGCACCACCGCAGCGGTGCCGACGGAGACGATGGCGAGCACGTGCAGCTTGTCGAAGCGATCCGTGAGACGGCCGAGCAGCGGGTTGCTGACGAGGGTCGCCATGCCGCCGGCGAGGTAGATCAGCGGCAACTGGGCCTCCGTCAGCCCGACGTTCGCGACCATCGAAGGTGCCATGAACGGGATCACGCAGCTCCCTGAGAACACGAGCATCGCGCTCATCAGGAAGCCGCGTTGGTGAAGGTTGTAGGACAGAATCGAGCGCATCTGCCGGAGGGGATGCGCGACCGGATGCTCCGAGCGCAGCGAGGGCACGTTGCGGTAGGCGACGGCGAAGACGACCAGGGCGAGCGCGGCGATCAGGAAGAAGGGAGC
>CAZEJZ010000353.1:0-3979 GCA_964512415.1 uncultured Opitutaceae bacterium | reverse complement strand
GCAGGCTGGCGATGGACAGGTTCAGCTCGCTGACGCTGGAGCGCGGGATCGCGCGGGACCTCCAGCTGAAGCTGGGGGACACGCTGGAGTTCAACGTCCAGGGCGTGCTGGTGGAGGCGCGCGTGACCAGCCTGCGCGAGGTGGAATGGCGGCGGCTGGAGCCCAACTTCTTCGTGGTGTTTCCCGAGGGCGTGCTCGAGGGTGCGCCGAAGTTTTTCGTCGCGGCGACCCGGGCCGCCAACCCGGCGCAGTCGGCCCGCCTGCAGCAGTCGGTCGTCGCCCGTCTCCCCAACGTCTCGGCGATCGACCTCACCCTCGTGCTGCAGACCCTCGATGGGATCGTATCCAAGATCCAGTGGGTGGTGCAGTTCATGGCCCTCTTCACCGTCGCCACCGGCATCATCGTGCTTGCGGGTGCGGTGTTGAGCGGGCGTTACCAGCGGCTCCGCGAGACCGTGCTGCTGCGCACGCTCGGGGCGAGCCGGAGCCAGTTGGTGCAAATCCAGCTCGTCGAGTACGCGATCCTCGGTGCGCTGGCCGCCGCGGTGGGATGCGGGCTGGCGATCGTCGGCGGCCAGTTGCTCGCACGGTTCGTCTTCGAGGCCCCGCCAGTCGTGCCGCCCGCCACGGTGGCGGGCGCCTTCGGCGCCGTGATCAGCCTGACGCTGCTGACGGGCCTGCTCGCGAACCGCGGCGTGACCTCCCATCCGCCGCTCGAGGTCCTCCGCCAGGAAACCTGAGCCGCCTGACGCCCCCCGCGCGTGGACCGCGGCGCCCCGGGCGCTCGGTCTGGGCTGGCGTTCGCGGCGGAGTCTGTCCCCATGAGGGGATGAGCATCCGTCGGGTGGTTTCCTTCCATTACACGCTGCGTGATCCCGAGGGTCGCGTGATCGACAGCTCCGCAGGCGGCGCTCCGATCGTCTATCTGGAGGGCGCCGGCCAAATCATTGACGGCCTGGACCAGCGACTGCGCGCCACGGCGGCGGGCACGAAGACCCGCGTCGAGGTGCCGGCCGCCGAGGCCTACGGCGAGCACGACCCGCGTCAGGTGCAGGACGTGCTGCGCGACTTGCTGCCCGTGGCGGGAGAACTCAAGGAGGGCGACCGCTTCCAGGTCGGCGATGACGCGGCCGCTCCGATCGTCACGGTTGTCGCGATCAAGGGCGACACCGTGACTCTCGACGGCAATCACCCACTCGCCGGGATGGCGTTGACCTTCGATGTCGAAGTGGTGACGGCCCGCGCGGCCACCGCCGAGGAATTGTCGCACGGCCACGTGCATGGTCCGGATGGCCGTTGCGGCTGATCCCCGCGTGGGAGGCGGACATGCGCCACGCGGAAGTCCGGATCGTTGGCCAGGGTCTGGCGGGGACCCTGCTCGGTTGGGCCTTCGAGTCCGCCGGGATTCGGTTTCAGCTCATCGACCCTGGCCATGCGACGGCGGCTTCGCGTGTCGGCGCGGGCATCATCAATCCGATCACGGGCCAGCGGCTCGTGAAGAGCTGGCGGGTGGATGAGTTACTCGGGCCCGCGGAGGGGATGTACCGCGCGGTGGAACGCGAGCTCGGCGTGCCGATCCTCCGGCGGCTGAGGGTGCGTCGGGAGTTACGCACGGCGCGCGAGCGGGAGACGTTCGCGGCGAAGCGGGAGTCGGGTGAACTGGAACCCTATGTGCGTTCGCTGCCGGGCCGCGACGATGCGTTCCTCGTCGAGCCCGCCTTCCATGTCGATCTCCCCCGCTTGATCCAAGCCTCGCGGGAGCGCTGGCGTCAGCGCGGACAGTTGATCGAGCGATCGGCCACCGCGACGGAACTGGCGGGTGGGGATGCCCCGACCATCGCCTGCCTCGGAGCGGGCGAGGTCGCGCGTGGGCGGGTGGCGTTGGATCGAGTGAAGGGTGAGTTGATCCACCTCGAGCCGTCTTCGGAGGCGGAGGCGTCCTCGAATGAGCGCGAGGAAATCCGCAACGACGGCCACTGGCTGCTCCCGCTGGCCGATGGGTCCTGGGTGGTGGGTGCAACCTACGATCGTGTGGCGGTCGAGGCGTCGTGCTCGCTGGCCTCCCGGACCCTGCTCTTGGAAAGCGCGCGGCGCCTGCTTCGCGACCGCGAGCCTCGTGTCCGCATGGCGTTGGCGGGTTGGCGGACGAGTGCGCGGGACCTGCGTCCGGTGGCGGGGTGGTTGCCTGGCCAGCCCTTCGCTGGCGTGTGCAATGGACTCGGTTCCAAGGGAGCGCTCCTCGGACCGTGGCTCGCGCGGCAGTGGGCGGAACACCTGCGGGACGGGCGATCCTTCGATCCGGCGGTCGCGCCGGGGCGGCCGTTCGCTCAGTTGTAGAGCCAGAAGCGTTTCTTCGAGGCCACGTAGGCTCGGTTCTCGGCCTCCCAGCGGGCGATCCAGCGGTTGACGTCGACCCGGGCACCCTTGGCGACCAGATCCGCGAAGAAATCGCTGTCGCCCATATGCCGCAGGAAACCCTGCTGGATGCCCTTTGGCGCGTCGGCGTACGGATTGCGACCCTCCAGCTTGCAGCCCAGGCGCATGAGCTGGAAACTGAGCTCAGTCGGCCGCCAGTCGTCCCAGTCGGTGACCTCGACGTACAAACCGGTGGCGGGCTTGCCGCTGCGGTTCGGGGAACTGACGCGGCGGAAGGCGACTCCGGGAATCGCGAGTGCCTTGAGTTCCTTCTCGATCACCTCGCTGTTGACGCGCAGGTGCAGGATGCCGCGGAACGGGTAGCGCTGGCCGACCCCGTGGCGGAAGCCGCCGATGTAGGTGCCGAGTCCGGTCATCGCGTAGCCGACGGCGGCCGAGAAGTCCGGGATCATGGGGGAGGTCGGCACCCAGCGCAGGCCGGTCTCGGGCCAGCGCATCGAGCGGCGCCAGCCTCGCATCGGCACGATGGTCAGCCGGCCGCGCTCCTGCTTGTCGCGCGGGATGGCGAGGAAGCCCGGCGTCCGCGCGCTGAACTGCGCCAGTTCGCCGATGGTCAGGCCGTGGACGTACGGCACGCGGAACGCACCGACGTAACTCATCCACTCGGGATCCAGCATCGGGCCGTCCACCTTCAGGCCGCCGAGCGGGTTGGGGCGATCGAGCACCACGACCTCCACGCCTTCCTCGAAGCAGGCTTCCATCGCGTAACGCATGCAGCTGACGTAGGTGTAGCTGCGGGAACCGACGTCCTGCAGGTCGATGACCAGCGCGTCGAGACCCTTCAGCATCGCCTTGGTCGGCTTGCGGTACTTGCCGTACAGGGAGTAGACGGGGAGGCCCGTGCGTTTGTCCACGCGATCAGCGATTTGGATCTCCGCCGCTTCATCGCCGTAGATGCCGTGCTCGGGACCGAAGAGCGCGACCAGCCGGACCTTTTGCGATCGGCGCAGGACGTCGATCGTGCTGACGCCGAAACGATTCACGCCTGCGGGGTGGGTGAGGAGTCCGACGCGCTTCCCGGCGAGCGGGGCGAAACCCTGCGCTTCGAGCACGTCGATGCCGAGCATGATGCGCGGGTTACCGGAGTTCGCCGGAGGAGTCCGCATGGGCTCGGGTGCGCTGGTCGATGGCCGCGCCATCGGTTGTGGCTTGGCGACCGCCTGCCGCGGCGCGGTGGGCGGCACCCTCGGCGACGAGGCGCACCCTCCTGCGACCAGCGCGAGGGTTACGCAGAGAGCTCCCCAGGCCCACCGCAGAACGGGATAGGTCGTGCGCGCGCGTGCCGACATCAGGACTGGGAGCTTGGATCGCGGCGGAGTCAGGTCCAGCGGGAAACGTCCGCCTCCGCCGGGGAGCGGACGGCCTCGGTCAGGCGTCCGCGATCCACTTGAACCGGGGCAGGGTGGCTCCCGCGACCGTCACGGTCTCCACGAACATGGGCTGGGGCCGGACCCAGAGCGCCGCGGTGTCGCCGTACAGCGCCTGATAGAGTACGAGCGGCTCAAGGGTTTCGCTGTGCCGGGCGATGCCGAGCACACGGTAC
>CAZEJZ010000352.1:0-3981 GCA_964512415.1 uncultured Opitutaceae bacterium | reverse complement strand
CATCATCGAACACCTCAAGGTCGAGAAGGACCTCGTCGAGGTCTGAGCCGCATCGCCCGATCCGCGCTCCCGGCCCCAACCCTCCTTCCCGCTCGACTCCGCTACCCGGCATGCCTCCGCGCAAGACCTCCAAGGACGATCAACCGGAACTCCCGCTTTCCGTCGAACCTGCTTCCGCTTCCGGTGCGGCTGCCGCCGCCGCCGCGCCCGCTGCGAGCGGCGGTACCCGCCCGCCGCCGCCGCCCGATTCGCCCGCAGCGACGGCTGGCGCGACCGGCCCGGGCCCCGAGGCCCCGCTGGCGCGGAGCTACCGCGAGTGGTTCCTCGAATACGCCAGCTACGTCATCCTTGACCGCGCCGTCCCGCACATCGACGACGGCCTCAAGCCGGTGCAGCGGCGCATCCTGCACACCTTCTGGGAACAGGACGACGGACGCTTCCACAAGGTCGCCAACATCGTCGGCGCCTGCATGCGCTTCCACCCGCACGGCGACGCCTCGATCGGCGCGGCGCTCGTCGGCATGGGCCAGCGCGGCTTCCTCGTCGAGCCGCAGGGCAACTTCGGCAACGTGCTCACGGGCGACGAGGCCGCGGCGCCACGCTACATCGAGGCGCGCCTGACCGCCTTCGCGCGCGAGGTGGTGTTCAACCCCAAGACCACCACGTGGCAGCTCAGTTACGATGGTCGCGCCAAGGAGCCGGTCACGCTGCCTGCGAAGTTCCCGCTCGTGCTCCTCGACGGCGCCGAGGGCATCGCGGTCGGTCTCTCGACGCGCATCCTGCCGCACAACTTCAACGATCTCTGCCGCGCGGCGATCAATCACCTGCAGGGAAAGCGTTTCCGGATCTTCCCGGATTTCCCGACCGGCGGCATCGCCGACTTCTCGGAGTACAATGACGGCGAGCGCGGGGGGAAGGTGAAGGTGCGCGCCAAGATCGAGGTGCGCTCCAAGTACCAGCTCGCCATCACGGAGCTGCCCTACGGACGGACCACCGAGGCGCTGATCGAGTCGATCCTCGCCGCCAACGCCAAGGGCAAGATCAAGGTCAAGCACGTCGACGACAACACGTCCGAGGCCGTCGAAATCCTGGTTCACCTGCCGCAGGGCGCCGACACCGATCAGGTCATCCGCCAGCTCTACGTTTTCTCCGACTGCGAGGTGTCGCTCTCTCCCGCGGCCTGCGTCATCGACCAGGACAAGCCGCTCTTCCTCGGCGTGTCGGAGATCCTCCGCCGCTCCGTCGACAAGACGGTCCAACTGCTCAAGCGCGAGCTGGAGATCCGGCTCGAGGAGCTGGAGCAGCAGTGGCACTGGGATTCGCTGGAGCGCATCTTCATCGAGGAGCGGATCTACCGCCGGATCGAGAAATCGCAGACTTGGGAGAGCGTGCTCGCGGAGATCCGCGAAGGCCTGAAGCCCTTCCTCAAGCAGCTGCGGCGCGAGGTCACCGCTGAGGACATCACGCGGCTGACCGAGATCCGGATCAAGCGCATCTCGGCGTACAACCGTTTTCAGGCGGACGAGGCGATCAAGAAGATCGAGGCGGAGATCAAGGAGACCAAGCATCACCTCAAGCACCTCACGCCGTACGCGATCGCGTGGTTCGAGCGTTTGCAGGAGAAGTATGGCAAGGGCCAGAAGCGGCGCACGACCTACGACGAGATCGAGCAGATCAAGGCCGCCGAGGTCGTGTCCGCGAACCAGCGCCTCTACGTCAACCGCGAGGAGGGCTTCATCGGACTCAACTGGCGCCAGCACGAATTCCTCACCGAGTGCACGATTCTCGATGATGTCGTCTGCTTCATGGCGGACGGCACGATGAAGGTCGCGCGTGTGGCGGACAAGGTCTTCATGGGCCGGGAAATCCTCCACGCCGCGGTGTTGCCGAAGGAGGGCGACCGCGCCTTCTACACCATGATCTATCAGGACAAAGAGAGCGGGAAGGCGTTCGCCAAGAAGTTCCAGCTCGGCGGCGTCACTCGCGACAAGCTCTATCCGCTCGTGCCCAGCGAGGGATCACACGTGGTGTTCCTCGACGTCGCCAAGACGGCGGAGACGACGACGCAGAAGGTCACGGTCACGCTCAGCGGTCGCTGCGCGGCGCGCGTGAAGGAGTTCGTCTATGACCTTTCCGAGCTGACGATTGGTCAGCGCGGTGCCAAGGGCCTTACGGTCACGCAGTGGCCGATCCGTCAGGTCCGTCGCGCCTAGGCGCGACGTCCGCGGGCGGGTTCGCGCGGGGCGCCGGACTGGGTGAGGCGCCTTCCGGTGCGCGTTGGGTCAGGGCGTGCCCGCTGGCGGCTTTGCCGGGCTCGCGGCCGTCCCGCCAGCCGAGTCGGCGTCGGCCGGCGCGCTCGCCGCAGCGGCGGCCGGGGCCGGCTGCCAGAAGTAATGACCGCGGCGCACCCGGTCGAAGCGCACCACGGCGGCGACGACCAGCAGGACCACGGTGAAGACAATGATCATGCGGCGGCGTGCGGCGGCGGCGCGGTCGAGGTACGGATCGTCCAGCCGTCGCACCGTGCCGGGTGGGAGCGTGGCGCGCTGCGTGAGCCGGCTGCCGAGCGGCAGGTTGATCCGCACGCGGCCGTTGATCGCCCAGCCGTTGCCCTCGAGGATCGGACCGAGGGTGCGCTGCCGGATCTTGAGCCACGCGATCAGCATGGAAGGACCGGAGATCGCGGCGATCAAGCCGCCGAGGACCAAGGGGTACTGCCACGGCTTCATGCCGAAGAGGTAGCCAAGGATCAGCGTGATCACGCTGACGGCGCCGGTGACGGCAACGCCGATGGCGGCGACCGCGCCGACGTCGACCTTGCGGGGCGCCTCGGGCGCGCGCTGCTTGTCAAGGTGGGCGGCGGTCTCGGCGGCGGTGGCCAACCGGTTCTGCGACGCCGCATCAGCGGCGGCGGCGCGGCGCGCCACCTGCTCCTCGATCAGTCGGACGAGCTTCTTGTAGGGCGCGGAGAACGCTTGTCGGATGCTGATCGGGTTGTCGACGATGCTCGTGATCGTGGCATCCCAGTCGCGGCCCTGACGATCGATGAAGACGCCGTTGCGGCCGACGAACAGGTAGTCGCTGTCGCCCTGCGTGAAGCAGGCGGCGATCTTCGCCGGAGGGGAGCCCGCGCGGCGGAGATCGCAGTAGGCGATGTAGGCTTTGCTCATCGCGGCCAGCGGGCTCGGCCCCTCGACGTAGATGCAGAACTGGGTGCTGCGGGTATCAAGGTAGAGCGTGCCGGCCTGGAAGATCGCCGGTAGGTCTGGGTCGTAGAAATCCTCGAAGTTGACGAAATTCCTCAGGAGCGTCCCGAAGTCCCGGGTCAGTCGCAGCAACCGCGCCACGTCGGGCAGCGCCTCAAAGTGCGGGCCGGCCGCGAGGTCTCGGGCGATGAGGGCGGCGAGGGGTTCACGGAGGGTGGCGGCGAGTAAGGCGCGGATGCGCTCCATCCCGAGCGATTCGACCCGAGCGCCGGCCTTGGCGGCGACGTGTGCGTCGAACGCGGCGATCCTGCGCTCCAGCTCCCGCCACTCGGTTTCGGTGAGCGTCGTCTTGCCGGCACCGTAGAGGGGAGCCACGGCGTCGCGTCGCAGGGCTTCGACGGCGGCGGACCAAGCCGGGTTGATTCCGTCCGCGAGAGGCAGGGGACGTCCCGGTTCGACGTGGGCGAGCGGGAAGGAAGCGAGGATCGCGGCACCGGCGGTCAGGGATTGGGAAGCCAGCGCGGCGTAGTCGGCGGTGTCCCGGTTGAGCGGCGCGGCGGCGCGGGCGTCGAACTGCGCAAGGCGGCTGCGCGTGAAGTAGTCCTCGACCTTCGCGCGGACGGCCGCGAGCGCGGCGCTGGCGGCCTCGGTGCCGTCGCCGAAACGACGCACCTCGGGGGAGGTCCCGCGGGCATGCCAGTCCTCGTAGGCCGCCAGTTCCGCGAGGAACGTGTCGATCAACGCCTGATCGACGCCGAGCTGGCCGGACCGGTCG
>CAZEJZ010000351.1:0-3994 GCA_964512415.1 uncultured Opitutaceae bacterium | reverse complement strand
CCAAAGCGGGGTGCGGGGAAACGGGGCCGCGGCGTCCCGGCGGTCCTGGAGGTACAGATTGCACTCGGGGAGGGAGATGATGCCGATGCGCGCCTCCCGCACCAGCGCGATCGTGGATTGGGCGCGGGCGTGATCCTGAACCGCCAGGCTGCAGCAATGGCCGCAGGCCACGGGCAGGCTGAAACCAGACCTCAAGACGGCCTCGGCCACCAACCGGAGGCATTCCGCCTGGGGATTGCCGCTTTCGTCCACGTGCAGATCGATCCCGACCCCGCGCTCGCGCGCGAGGGCGAGCATGCGGTCCAACTGCGCCGGCAGTTCGGCGGACATCGTCAGAAACCCTCCCAGCGCGCTCGCGCCATGGCGCAGCGCGAGGTCCGCGAGCTTTGCGCCGTCGGCGGTCAGGTAGTCGCTGCCGCCGCACAGTGGGACGGTCTGAAGCGTGATCCGACCGGCCCACTCCCTTCGGAGCTCCGCCATCACGGAGTGACTGCGTTCCCCCCATTGCGGGCTGGTGTCCACATGCGTCCGGATCACCCGCGTGCCGTGCGCCCAGGCGGAGCGCAGCGCGAAGCCGGCGCGACGATGGAGATCGGCCTCGGTCCAGTGCGCCTTGTCCTCTGCCAGAGCGTGCAGTGCACCCATGAACGTGCCGGACCGGTTGGGCGCGCGGTGCCACGTGTGGGTCTTGTCCAGATGCACGTGGGCGTCGACAAAGCCGGGAAACACCAGCGAGCCACCGGCATCGAATTCCCGGGCCGCAGGGTGGGATCCAAGGTGCCCAGCGGAAACGACCGTCGTGATCCGGCTTCCTTCGATGGCCAGATCGCAGAGCACGGCCGGCTCGAGAGGATCGATTTGCGCGCCCGCGGGACGAGCGGGCAGCAGGGACGCGGGAACACGGGCGCGACGGACAATGAGCATCAGGATGGGTGTAGCAGCGCGAATGCCACGCCGCCGATGGTGGCTAAAGGTGGGACGAGGGGAGGTTGCTTGACAAAAACGTTTTTGTACAGTGTTCAATTTTCCTCCTCGCCACCACCTTTGCGAAAGCACTCCAATCGAATCCGCGTCCGTACCGCGCTCCCCGAACTTCCTCCACGTTCCGGAAGGTTTTTGAGTTTTGGCATCAGACGTGCGGCTGGTGGAGTTGACCGCCTCGAACTTTGCTCCTGCGAACTACTGCCCCAATGATCCCCCTCCCTGATTTTCTGCTGGTCGAATTGCGTGCCTTGCTCGGGGCCGAACATGTGATCGACGGGGGGGATGCGCTGGAGGGCCTGTCAAAGGACTTCTTCTGGTATTCCCCGGTGCTGCGGCGCCAACTGGAGGGCAAGCGGGCCGATCTCGCGGTGCGTCCGGGCTCGATTGACGAGTTGCGCGCGGTGATCCGGGCCTGTTTTCGCGCCGGGGTGCCGATTGTGCCGCGCGGTGCCGGTACCGGAAACTACGGCCAATGCGTTCCGCTCTACGGCGGAGTGGTGGTCGACTTTGCGCGGCTTGATCGCATCCACTCGGTGGAAGGAGGCGTGGTGCGGGCCGAGGCTGGAGCGCGACTGGGCACGATTGAAACCGTGGCGCGGGCCTCAGGGTGGGAGCTGAGGTGCATTCCGTCGACTTGGGTCAAGAGCACGATCGGGGGATTCTTCTGCGGAGGGTCCGGCGGCATCGGATCCATCACTTGGGGCGGCATCAACGCCGGCGACAACGTCAAGTCGGTCACGGTGATGTCCTGCGAGGAGGAGCCGCGGCTGATTCGGTTGGAGGAGCGTGACTCGATCCGGGCGCTCCACACCTACGGAACCACCGGCTTCATGGTGGAGGTTGAGATGCGGCTCGCGCCGAAAGCCAACTATGAGCAGCTCATCTTCAGTTCACGGGACTGGGGGCGGCTGCTGGATTGGACCGACCTTGCGGCGCGGAACGACGCCTGGCACAAGCGGCTCGTCACCCAGTTTGAGTGGCCCATCCCGTCGTACTTCAAGCCGCTCGCGAAGCACCTCAAGTCCGATGAGCACGCGTCCTTTCTGCTCGTGGCTCGCGATCAGGCGGATGAGGTGATCGCTTCGGCCTCGGCCGCGGGTTTGAACAGCGTCTACCGTCAGCCGCTGTCGGATCCGCCGAGGCCCCCGTTCATCACGGATTACACGTGGAACCATACCACGCTGTGGGCGCTGAACGCGGATCCCTCGATCACCTACCTTCAGTCCGGCTTCGGAACCAACTTCCGCGACCAGTTCGCTGAACTTCACCGTCGTTTTCCGGGTGAGATCCTGTTCCATCTGGAATGGATGGCCGGAGGGATCAAGTTTGTGGCGGGCGGCCCTCCAAGCAGTGCCGGAAGTCACATTGTGGTGGGCGGGATTCCGTTGGTTTTCTTCAAGAGCGAGGAGCGTCTGGCGGAGATCATCCAGGTTTGCGGTGAAATCGGCGTCGGGATTGCCAATCCGCACACCTTCTTCTTGGAGGAGGGGGGGAGGCATCCGAACATCGCTGAGAAGCGTGCCCTGAAGGCCGAGGTTGATCCGGCCGGTCTGCTCAATCCGGGAAAGATGAAGTCGTTCCCGTTCAACCCGTTTGAGCCTGCCCTTTCGGGTGATGCCCCGCGCCGCTGATCGCAGCATGAACGCGGCTCCCTTAGTCAAGATCAGCGGGCTGAACAAGCGCTTCGGCTCCGGACCGCGCGTGCTGGAGGGCATCGAGTTGGAGGTGAGCCAGGGGGAGTTCGTGAGTTTCATCGGACCCAGCGGTTGCGGCAAGTCGACCCTTCTTCGGCTGATTGCGGGTCTCACGTCCGCCAGTGAGGGAAGGATCACGGTCGACGGCATGGAGCCGGAGAAGGCGCGGGGAAAGATGTTCTTCGTGTTTCAAGACGCCACGCTCATGCCGTGGCGGCGGGTGGCGGAGAACGTGGAACTGCCGTTGCTGTTGCGCGGGGATGCTCCCGCGCACCGCCGCGAGCGCGTCGGCCGGATGCTCGAGATCGTCGGCTTGGCCGGTGCGGCGGAGAAGTTTCCATGGCAACTTTCCGGCGGCATGAGGATGCGGGTTTCGATCGCGCGAGCGCTGAGCGTGGCGCCGGAGATCCTGTTGCTCGATGAGCCCTTCGGGGCGCTGGATGAAATGACGCGTGACCGGCTCAACGAGGACCTGCTCGCGATTCGCAGCCGGGACCCTTTCACGGGCTTCTTTGTGACACACTCGGTCGCGGAGGCGGTCTTCCTGTCCTCGCGCATCGTGGTGCTCGGCGCGAATCCCGGCCGCGTGACCGCAGTGATCGACGTTCCGTTTCCGTACCCGCGGCAGTCGGAATTGCGGGAGACACCGGCGTTCCTGCGCCTGCTGGCCACGACTGCGCAAGCCCTGCGCGCCGTTCGTTCCTGAACGCATGAGCCCGTCACTCCGCTCTCGTCTCGGCACCTACCTGCTGCCCGCAGTGACGGCGGCGGCGCTGATTGCCCTCTGGTACGTGCTTAAGGCGGTCTTTCAGGTGCCGTCCTTCGTGCTCCCGGCTCCCCACGAGATTCTGGTGGCCGCGTGGGAGGAGCGGTCGTTTCTCTGGCCGGCGGCCCTGGTGACCGTCCGCGGCGCGCTGCTCGGCTTCTCGGCTGCGGTGGGCATCGGATTTCTGCTGGCCATGGCGCTCGGATTTTCGCCGCGCATCAAGGCGTCGTTCTACCCACTGATTCTGGTCCTGCAGATGATGCCGGTCACGATCCTCGCGCCCATTTTCGTGCTCTGGCTGGGACAGGGGCTGCCGAGCATCGTGGCGATCACCTTCATGATCGGCTTTTTCCCCATCGTGGCGAACACGACGATGGGTTTCATTTCCGTCGACCGAAACCTCCGGGAACTCTTCGTCATGTGCAATGCGACCCGTGCGCAGGAGGCGCGCTACCTGCGGATCCCGGGGGCGATGCCGTATTTTCTCACCGGCATGAAGATCGCCGGCACGCTGGCGCCCATCGGGGCGATTGTCGGCGATTTTCTCGCC
>CAZEJZ010000350.1:0-3999 GCA_964512415.1 uncultured Opitutaceae bacterium | reverse complement strand
GTCAATGCGGTCCAGCGCGCCCGCCTCGGCGCGCTCTCCGGCCTGCCCGCGGAGGCGGCGTTCCGCCGCGTGTACCAGGTGCCCGGCATGCAGAAGGTGAATCAAGCCCTCGGACGCCTGGTGCGCGCGCCGGGCCAGCACGCCGTCGTCCTGCTGCACTGCGAGCGATTCGCGGAGCGCTCGTTCCGCGAACTGCTCGCCCCGGAGTATCAGGGCGGAGCGTCTCTCTGCACCGACGCAGAGCTGGACGCTTGGCTCGCCGCGCCTTCAGCCTCCCCCTCCTAATCGCGCCGGTCTTCGCCCCGCACTCACGCCCCGAGCATGTCCGCCATCATCAACGTCTCGGCCTACCGCTTCGTGTCCCTCAGCGGGCTGGAGTCATGGCGCGACACCCTCCGTTCGTTCGCGGAGGACGCCGATCTGCGCGGCACGATCCTCCTCAGCACCGAAGGGATCAACCTCTTCGTCGCCGGCCCGCGTGATGGCGTCGATGCCTTCCTCGCCCGACTGCGGTCCCTGCCGCCTTTTGCCGATCTTGAGACCAAGGAGAGCCCGGGCGCAGTCCGACCCTTCCGCCGCCTGCAGGTGAAGATCAAGCGCGAGATCATCGCGTTCGGCGCGGGGCACAGCGATCCCGCGTTCCATCCCGCACCGCGCGTCTCGGCGGAGCAGTTGCGCGCGTGGCTCGACGCGGGCGAGGACGTGATCCTGCTCGATACCCGCAACGCGTACGAGGTGCAGGTGGGTACGTTTCGCGGCGCGCATCACCTCAACCTCGACCACTTCCGGGACTTCCCCTCGGCCACCGCGCGGTTGCCGGAATCGTGGCGCGACGCCCGGGTCGTCACCTTCTGCACCGGCGGCATCCGCTGCGAAAAGGCGGCACCGTTTCTGCGCCACTCCGGCTTCACCCAGGTCTACCAGCTCGATGGAGGAATCCTGCGTTACTTTGAACGGTGCGGGGGCTCGCATTACGAAGGCGAGTGCTTCGTGTTCGACGAACGGGTCGGCGTGCGCCCCGATCTCACGCCCAGCGGGGCGATCCTCTGCGCGCGGTGCCAGCGGCCCGTCACCCAGGAGGAGCAACGCGCGCCGGAGTTTGCGCCCGCAACGGGGTGCCGCGTCTGCCGCGCCCCGACCTCCGGGACGGCCTAGCCAAGCCAGCGCGAGACCTCGGCGAACACCTGGTATCCTCCCAGGGCAATCATCGCCGCCGCCGCGAGCAGCAGGCAGGCGAAGGAAAGGGGGCTCGCGCGCAGCTCACGGTGCGGCGAGGTTAGGTGGAAGTACACCGCCGCGAAGGCGAGGAACGGCAGCATCAGCCCCTGCGCGATCGCGCCGAAGAAGACCAGCTTCACCGGATTGCCGAAGGACAGGAACACCACCGTGAAGATCGCCGGGAGCGCGACGCAGCTCACCTTCACCCACCGCACGCGCTCCTCGCTGTCCCGCGGACGAAACGGCGTGAAGAGTCCGGCGGCATCGACCAGCAGCCGGGCATTCGACGCCGTCGCCCCGAAAATCGTCGAGTAGAGCACCGCGATCGCCCCCACCACGAACATCCAGAGGCTCCACTCGCCGAAAGTCTCCCGGTACATCACCGAAAGCACCTCGATCATGCGCTGGTTCTCCACGAGCAGCCCCTTGGCGTGCAGCACCGCCGCGCCGAGGAGGTAAAACGCCACCGTGGTCGTGGTGTAGAGCGCGAAGCAGACCCAGGCGTCGATCCGCATGACCCGCAGCCATCCCTTCGCCCGGCGGCGCCACTCCTCGCTGCCGTCATCCGGACCCACCTTCACCGCGTATCCCTTTTCCAAGCACCAGTACGGATAATAGATCAATTCCGTCGCTCCCACCCCGATGATGCCGAAGGCCCCGAAGGCCGTCGCCACGTCCGCGGGCAGCCCGAAGGTGAACCCGCTGGCCAGCTGCGCCCCGGTGACGGCGTACGGGGTGGTCTGTAGGACCGCCACGGCGACCATCGTGCCGATCGTGAAGATGCCCACCATCACCATCGACGCAGTCTCCACGAGGCGGTACCGACCCATCACCAGCAACAAGGCGCAGCTCGCTCCGATCGCGACGGCCAACGCCGGCACCGGCACATCGATGCCGCCGAGACGCAGCGCCGTCGCCGTGCCTCCCACCATCCCGGCGACCTGGGGCACCACGCAAATGAACATCGCGAGCCACAGCCAGAGCAGCCACGACACGATCAACCGCGGTCCCGGCAGGGAGTCCATCGCCTGCAGCATGGTGCGGCCACGCGTGATCGTGTACCGGCCAAACTCGATTTGGACGAAGACCTTCACCAAGCAGCCGAGGATGATGAACCACAGCAGCCGAAATCCGACTTCCGCGCCGAGTTTCGGCGTCACGATCAACTCCCCCGAACCCACGATGATCGACGACACGATCAACCCGGGCCCGAGTTGCCGCAGCAGCGGCCCGAGGCGGGTTGGCGCCCACTCAGGCGCGGCAACAGCGGAAGACTCGCGATCCGACGAAGTAGTCATGGGGGTAAACGCACAGGCGGAAAACCTCGGCCAGCGCGGAGACAGCGAGGTTTGTCGCCGAAACTCGCGGGCTCAAGAACGAACCCGCCCGCGCTGCCACAGCTGAACGACCAGTCCGCCCCGCGGTCCCAGCAGCCACGCGATCGCGAAGAGCAGCGCGCCTGCGACCACGATCGCGGGCGCGACCGAGCAATCGAGCCAGACCGCCAGACCGACGCCGAGCCAGACACTCACCGCCGCATGCACCACCGCGAGGCCGTGCATCCGCGGGAGACGGTCCGTGATCAGCGTGGCTGTCGCGCCCGGCAGAATCAGCATCGCGACCACCAGCACCGCCCCCACCGCCTCGAAGGCGCTCACCACGACGACGGAGAGCAGCAGCATCAGCCCCAAGCGCACGCCGCGGGCGTTGACCCCGGCGGAGCGGGCGATGCCGGGATCGAAGGAACTGACCAACAGCGCCCGGTACCCCACCCCGATCACCGCAGCCACGAGCCCGAGCACCAGCGCCATGCGCAGCACCGCCGGCGGGGCCAGCGTCCACGCACCCCACTGCACCGGGGGCTCCAGCGCCACGAAGAGAAGTTCGCCGTTGAGCACGCAATCCGGATCGAGGTCGATTTGACCGGCGAAGGCGACCGCGAGCAGTACGCCAATCGCGAACAGCGTCGAAAAGACGATCCCGATCGCCGCGTCCTGCTTGACCGCGGTCCGCGACTGCAACACGTCGATGACCAGCGTCGCAATCAGACCCGCGACCAACGCGCCGCCGAACATCGCGCCCGTGCCGCGTCCGCCCGAGAGCAGAAACGCGACCACCAGCCCCGGCAGCACGCTGTGACTGACCGCATCACCCATCACGGCCATCCGGCGGAGCAGGAGGTAATTTCCGAGCAGGCCGCAGGCGGCCGCCACGCAGAACCCCATCACCCCGACCCAGCCGAAGGTCTCCGGGTGCTCCGTCCACGGTGCGATCAGGACGGCGCGCGCATCGAAGGCGGGCAAGACCCACTCCGACGTCATGACCGGCCTCCTGCCCCGTCGAGCGAGGCCGCGCGGTCGAGCTCGACGCTGCTGGGAATGATGCGGCCGTGCGGATCCCGGCGCGCGTGGTTCAGGCGTCGCTCCAACTCCCGCACCACGGTCTCGCCGAGCACGTGCTCGATGTTCTCGGCGTGATCATGGACGTGATCGGGCGCGAAGTTCGCCGAGTGCGTGAGGTACAGTTCCCACAGCCGGTGGTTCCGCACGATCTCGCCCGCCCGCCGCCGCCCTTCGGGCGTGAAATAGAGCACCTCCCGCTCGAGGCGCGCCAGGTCGTGCCGCTGCAATTCGAGGCCGAGACGTCGCACCTCCTCGACCGTCTCCCGCCGGCGCGCGGCCAGTTCCTCCAGCGTGATGCCCGCCCGGGCGAAGTCGTCCACCTCCGCGACGTGGTACATCGACTTGAGCGTGTTCTCGCGCCGGGTTCGCCCGAGGCCGG
>CAZEJZ010000349.1:0-3999 GCA_964512415.1 uncultured Opitutaceae bacterium | reverse complement strand
CCTCCGACAGCCCGCGCGGGGCGGGCCAAGGCGGCGCCGCACCGCCTCCGCTTTTCGAGCAGGTGCGCACGCGGCTCCGCTCGCCCCGCTCACTCGCCGAGGTCGCACGGGCGTCCGGCTATGCCCGCGATGCCCTGACGCGCCGGCTGAAGCGCGAGCACGGACTGAGCCTGCGCGGCATGCGCGACCAACTCCGCCTCGAAGCCGCCCAGCAGGCGCTGCGGGACGTTCCCGAGGTCAGCCTGGCCGCCGCACGCGCCGGCTTCGACGATCCAAACTACTTCGCCCGGTGGTTCCGCCGACAGACTGGACAGACCCCGAGCGCGTGGCGCCGCGCGACCCTGCGGTCGCGCCGCGCCTGAGCCGCCGACTCAAGCCCCGGGCTTGAGCGTGCACTGCGGTGCCGCACCCGCCGGCAAGGGCGGCGTGGGAGAGACCCCCGCGGGGGGCAAGGTGCCATCCAACTCCTGCCGCCAGTGCGCCACATCGCCACCGGGGCAGTAGATGTACATCATGTGGAGCGGTTCGTCGCCGGTGTTCGTGAGTTGGTGAAACACCGTGGGAGGCAGGAACACCGCCTGCCCCGCCGAAATCTCCTGACGCTCCTCCCCGACACAGATTTCCCCCCGGCCTTCGAGGACCATGTACACCTCTTCCTGCTCCTGATTGTGCCACGGCACCTGGCCACCCTTGGGCTCCAGGACCACGTAACCCATGGCAAATCCCTTGGCGGGAATCGGCTGCCCGGCCTGCCCCACCATGCCGCGCGTCCAGCGACGCGCAGGGAAGGTCCGGCCCGGGATCTTGGCGATGTCAGCGATGATCATCCCCGGTCCCTACAAGGGAGGACCGGTCACGCGCGACCAAAATCGTGCGAACCGGTCCGATCCTTTGTCCGGCAAAGGCCTCAGGAAGCCGCCGGAGCCGTCGTCTCCGACGTCCCTTCGCCCGCCGCAGCGGGGGCCTCGACCACGGAAGATGCGACCTCGGCTACGGGCTCCGCCGCGACCGCCGGAGCGGACTCGGTGGACACCGCAGCAGCGGCCGCGGGAGCCGGCTCGGCGGCTGGCACCTCCGGAAAGTTCTCGGGATCGTGCTCGGCGCTCTCGATCTCCTTCTTGCGCGCATCCACCATTGCCGGCGGGGCGAACAGTCGGCCATCGAGGAACTCGGTCACATACCCTTCCGTCACCAGCCACCGTAGGTCGCCCTGCATGCGGCCGACGCGGCTCTGCTGTTCGGGGGTGAGCGAGGCGGCCGGCGCCTCCGCCGGAGCACCTTCCTTGGCCGCACCCGGCGCGGCGGGCAACTCGATGCCGAGCACCTTCGCCGGCAGCTCGGACGCCCGCACCATCGGATGGGCTTCGATGTAAGTGATGAGCGCGCCGATGCTCTCCGAGAAGGTCTGCCCCGGAATGCGGAACTTGCGCTTCACCGCGCACACGTAGCTCACGCCCTTCGAGCCCTTCTTGAAGATCGTGAAGTTCTCGCGACGCAGCCGTCCGCGCAAGGCGTTCGCCGTATCCAACGGAAAACGACGCTGACGCTCCAGCGCACCCTCGACCGCACGGCGCACTTCGCCAGCCGGCAGCGTGGCCAGGATCGCGCCGTGGAAGCGCACGCTGTCCATCGGACGCACCAGCTTCTCCCGCGCATGCGTCAGCAGGTACAGCCGCGCCTCCTCAAAGGAGTCAAACGCCAGCGCCGGTGGCGCCGCTGGAGCCTCGGCCGCAGCCGCCGCCTCGCCCTCCGCCGGCGCAGCCGCCGGAGCCGGGGCCGCCACGGCCGCCGTGCCCTGCTTCCAAGTGTACCGCGTCGCCTTCCGCATCTTCGCCTGCCACTGCGCGACCGCCTCGGGGTCGCGCACGGATTCCACCCGACCGCGGAACGCCTCGAACGACAGCCCCTTGATCCGCGCCGCGTGGTGCTGCTGCAGGATCTGGTTGTAACGATGGTAGTTCGGCGGCCCAAGCAACTCGCCGGTGATCGAACACTTGTTGATCACTTGGAAATTTCCCTTCGGCGGATCGATCTCCACGTCCGCCACGTCGAAGAACAAGCCAAGGTGCTTCTCCAGCACGTGCGCGATCGCCGCCTCATCCGACTCGAAGGGCAGGCCATCCGGCACCGACACCGAGATCGGCCCCGGCTTCGCGGCCGACGCCGCCTCGGACTCCGGCACCTTTCGGGCCAACACCACGACGAACCGCTCGGGCTTGCCGATCACCGTCTTCGCAATGTCGAACAACTCGAACGTGCGGCAGGACGAACGAATCGTCTTCGCCAGCGCCGTAAAACTCGCGTCCTCCGGATAGAACGTCACCGCAAAATGCGGACTGATGTACGGCCCACGATCCTCGGGGCGCACAAAATCTTCCCGCGGACCGCCAAAACGCGGGCCACCCGGACGACGCTCACGCTCGCCCGCACCCATGCCGGCACCCGCTCCGGCCCCCGGACCACGGTCACCGCGGTCGCCAAAGCGCGGACCACCGAAACCCTCACGGCGCGGACCGCCTCGGTTATCACCGGAACCGAACGGACGCGGCTCACGCGGACCACGGGAATCCGGACGATCCCCACCGCCTCCACCACCCATCTCCCCCGAGAATCCCTGCGGACGACGGACACCCCGGCGATCCCGACCCGGCCCGCCCTCGCGGCGCGGCGCGTCCTCGCGCGATCCCGAACGGGCGTTCGGATCCGCTTTTTCCTGGGACCATTGCGTGCCGAAGCTGAAGCCCTGAAGCTGGCTCAGATCAATCGGGTTAAATCCCTTCTTGTCGGGACTTTCGGATGTGGGCGTTTCGTCCATGACGGAGTCCGGCGGGGTAAACCCACCGGATTTGCTTGGTGGGGCGAGTGTCCACGCGCCCTCTGGGGTGGCAAGCGCTTTTGCGGAAGCAGCCCGTTCCACCCCTCGCCGGCACCCTTTATTCCCACCGACTTATGGGCAAGTCTTTATCCATAAGAATTTTAAGAAAACGATCTCATTCCAAACCAAACTAGGGTTGCCGGATTCCGACGAAGTGTTCATTTGTACACTATGCTCAGTACCCTGTCGCCGCGCCGACGCCAGATTCTCGACTTCATCCTCGCACACCGTGAACGGCAGGGGGTCTCGCCTTCGATCCGGGAAATCCAGGCGCACTGCAAACTCGCCAGCCCCTACGGCGTGCAACGTCACCTGCAGGTCCTCACCGCCAAGGGCCTGCTGCGGCGACTCCCCGGGCACGCCCGCGGGTTGCTGCCCCCGGGGCCTTCCACGCGTCGACCGACGTTGGCCGACGTGCCGTTGTACGGTGTTATCCCCGCCGGATTGCCCGCCGCCAACGAGCGCGAGCCCGATCGTTTCCTCGCCGTGGACGTCACGTCCCTCGGCCTGCGCCATGGCACACCGGTCTACGCCTTGCGCGTCCGCGGAGATTCCATGACCGGCGCCGCCATCCTCGACGGCGACATCGTCTTCCTCACTCCACGCGAACCCCGTCCGCGCGACATCGTCGCCGCCTTGATCGACGGGGAATCCACGCTCAAGCGCTTCATCCGCCACGAAGGGCGCGCCTGCCTGCGGGCCGAGAATCCCCGCTATCCCGACCTGCTGCCCGCCGTCGATCTCACGATTCAAGGCGTCATGGTCGGACTACTGCGCGCCACCGTCTGATCCGTCGCCCTGTCCGCCCGCCGCTTCCCCTCGCCGCCCGCGTCGCGCGCCCGTCGTCTTCGCTCCGCCGTGGCCACTTTCCCCGGCCGGCGACGCGCTCCCCTGCCGACGCAATTCGCTCCCTCCCCTTTTTTCGCCCGCTCTTCCGCGCGTCCGCCCGCGCCCTCTGCCATGCCCCCCGTCTCGCCCGTCGTCTCCCCAGCTTCTGCCTCCACCCTCACCGCGTTGCGCGAACTCATCGCCCGGCGGCAAGCCTCCCCCTCTGGCGTTGCCACGGCGGAGTCCTCTCTGTCCACCGGCCTGCCCGGCATCGATCAGGTTCTCGGGGGGCTGCC
>CAZEJZ010000348.1:0-4001 GCA_964512415.1 uncultured Opitutaceae bacterium | reverse complement strand
ACCTCGTCCTGCACGCGGTCGTGCAGATCGGTGAGGTGACCCATGACCTCTCCGCCAAACTGGTCGTGCACTCGGTCAACGACGCCGTGCTGCGCTACCTTGCGCGGTCGCGACCCGACGAAGCCGAGGTCACGTGGAATTATGAGGTCCGCCACGTCCTCGCCGCCTACGTCAATGAGAACAACCCTTGGATCGACCAAGTGATCACGCGGCATGCGCTGAACCGCCGCTATGTCGACGCTTTCAGCGGCTACCAACGCGACGAGAAGTACGTGGAAAGTGTGGTCGAGGCGGTGCACAAGACGCTCGTCGATTTCGGATTCCGCTACACCGACTTTCCGCAGAGTTCCGCGGCCCCCGTGGGTGGGCGCGGTCGGGTTCGGATCCAGGCGATCCGTCTCGTGGGCGACACCTTGGAATCCGCGCAGGCCAACGCTGTGGAGACGGCACTCATCTTCGCCTCGGTGCTCCGCAAGATGTCGATCCATACCGTCGTCTACCTGCTGCCCGACAAGCAAAGCCTCCTCGGCGTCTATCTGGACCGCTCCCAGGACGCCGAGTCGCTCCTCGTGCTCGACCCGCGCCAGCTGGTGGAGAAGGACGGCTCTTTCGCGCAGGCCAAGAAAGCCGGCGGGGCGTCGTTCGCCAAAGCAAAGCCTTACCTCGTTTTTCCCAAGGAGAACACCGAGGCGATTCTCCTTCAGCGCACCCAGGCGCAGAGCCTTGGCTACCTCACCATCAACATCGGCGATGCGCGCGAGAACGGCATCCTGCCGATCCCGGAGGTCCGTCGCGACTACGTCGCGCCTCGGACCACCCCCAGCGTTTCCCCATGAAAACACCCATCCAAAGCATCGCGGCGCTCGCCGTCTTCACCTGCCCCGCAGTTGCGTTCGCCGTCGTGCCCGTCGGTGGCTCCAACGATGGTCCCTCCTCCGGCGGTCTGCCGATCACCGCGATCATCGCCGTGGCGGTGGTCGTGATCGCCGTGGTCGCGTACTTCTTCTTCAGGAAGAAGTCCTGATCTCGGGCGACGATCGACCGCGCCGCAGCGCGCGATTGCCTCCGCGGCGCTTACCACGCTGACTCCCACTCGGCCCCGCTTCCTCCGAAGCAGGTCCGAGCTCCTTGTTCCATGCCTGAATCCACGCCCCCGGCTCCGCCGCCGTGCACCGTCTTCCTGAGCTACGCCTCAGAGGACCGTGCCGTCGCCGCACGGCTGGCCGAGGCGCTGCGCGCCAAGGGCATCGACGTCTGGTTCGATGCGAACGAGCTGCGCGGCGGCGACGCATGGGACGACAAGATCCGCCGTCAGATCAAGACTTGCACGTTCTTCATCCCCATCATCTCGGACAACACGCAGGCGCGGGAGGAGGGCTACTTCCGGCGCGAATGGCGCTTGGCCGTCGAGCGGGCGCACGACATGGCGGACGACCGGCCATTCATCCTTCCGCTCACGCTAATCCCGGTGCGTCCGGAGGAAGCGCGCGTGCCGAAGTCGTTCCTCGACGTCCAGTGGTTCTTTCTGCCCGACGGCAGCGACGCTGGGACGATTCTCGACCGTCTGCTTGAGCTGCGCGACCGACTCGGGCGTCCGGTGACGCGCGCTCCCTTCGCCCCGCCTGCCGCTCCGGCCACGCGCCGTGTCCCGCGAAGGTTGCCGGCGCTCGCGGCTTTGCTCGCGGCCACACTCGCGCTGGGGATCGGCGGGTGGTGGATCTCGCGTGTGGTGCCCAGTTCAGCGTCGCCGGCTGCTTCTTCGCCTGCGACTACCGCTGTTGAGCTTCAGACGATCGCCGTGCTCCCGTTCCAGAACATCACGGGCGATGCGGGCGAGGACTTCCTCGCCGACGGTCTCGCCGAGGAGTTGCTCTCCGCGCTCGGCCGCGAGACCGGCCTGCGCGTCGTGGCCCGCACCTCGTCTTACGCCTACCGCGGCAAGGGTCTTCCGATCCCCGAGATCGCGCGCGCGCTTGGTGCCGGCAAACTCGTCGAGGGGTCGCTGCGCCGCGCCGGCAGCAAGCTCAAGGTGGTCGTGCAAGTCATCACCGGGACCGACGGCTTCACCGCCTGGACGCGCGACTACGAGATCGACCGCGCCGACCTTTTCGAGACCCAGGCGGCGATCGCGAACGATGTCGTCGCCCAGCTTTTCCGGGGCGATGCGGGGCGGCCCTCGGTCATCCACCGCAGCACGACTCGAAATCGCGAAGCCTACGAGGCGTTCCTGCGTGGCCGCACGCTGCAGGCGAAGGATACACCCGAAAACCTCCTCGCCGCGGTCCGTTATTACGAACAGGCGGTCGGGCTTGATCCGCAATATGCGGTCGCCTGGGCCCGGCTCGGGATGGTGCGTACGCGGCTGCACATCCGCGGCAGCACGCTGGCCGAGGCGAATCCGGCGATCGCGTACTCCGACATCAAGCAGGCGCTGACGCTCGACCCCGAGCTCGCGGAGGCGCACTCGGCGCTCGGCTTCTACTTCGTCCGTGACTGGAAGAACCTGCAGCTCGCGCTCAAGCAGGGTGAGATCGCGCGCCAGACGCTGCCGAACGACTCCGACAATCTGATCCTCATCGCCTCCTGCCACCTCAATCTGGGACAGCGGGACGAGGCGGTGCGCACGATCCGGCAGGCACTCCTGGTCGACCCGCAGAACATCGACGTCGTGAATCTCGCCGCCACCCTCTTTGATGCCGCCTCGCTGTATGCGGAGTCGGAGGCGTTGCGCGCACGGGGGTTTGAGATGAGCAGCTGGCCAGGCGCATTGATCGAAGGGGCGCTCACGATCCGCAACTGGCATGGTGACCCTGCGGCGGTGCTCAAGGCGATGGATGTCGCCGAGCCCGCGCTCGTCTCGGTCGGTGACCGCAACTTCTACTGGCGCATGCGCGCCGGCTTTCTGCGCGGCGCGAATCGCGGGGCGGAGGCACGGGCGGCGGCGGAAAAGATCGAGTCCGAAGTGATCCCTTCGCAGCTCTATTACCACACCAGGCCCTTGCATCGCGCGCTGGCGGCTGAGGCGGCGGGCGACTCTGCGGCGGCGCGGACAGATTTTGAGGCCGCGCTGGCCCTGACGGAAGCTTACCGCGCCACCGAACCGGATTCGCTCCGCGCGTACACGGTGCTGGCAGTGATCTACGCGGCGTTGGGCCGCGAGGCGGAGGCTCGGGCGGCAGCGCAAACCTGCCTGCAATTGGTGCCTCCGACCGAGAACCCCTATATCGCATCGCGCACCGGTTACCGCGTGCTCGCCCAGGTCGAGGCTCGGTGCGGTCATCTCGATGCCGCGCTCGAGATCGTGCGGAAGCAAATCGCAGGCGGATACTGGAAGCGCCACGATCTACTGCTCGACGCCGACTGGGCTCTTCTCCGCCGCGATCCCCGTTTCCTGCAGCTGGCGCAGTCAGCGCCGCTCTAGTCCGGGCGATCGACGCACCGAGGCCGCGAGGATCGCCGCACACGTCGCTGACGAGCGGATCGGGGCCAATCCGCTCCACCTGTCGCGCAGCCTGATTTCCGTTGGGGAGCCGCGGCACGGCTTAGTACAGTCGCTTCGCCTTGAGGGGCTTCGCGAGGGATCGGAGGGAGGAACTAGGCCAACCTTATTCCACAACACGCCCGAGCATCTACGCTACGCACGAGACGAAGATCCGCCCCGCGGGAGTCGCTCCCCCGAGCTGCGGGATCGCGCGCAGGGGTCTGGTCATTCTCGGGCGCGACTCGCCGCAGGTCAGAGTCGCTCCCACCCGCCGCCCCGGTACGCGAAGGCCTGATCGCCCTCGATCGCGACGAGGTAGATCCACGCGTGATCGAACAGCGCCCGGACCGAGTCATGCGCGGCCAGCACCGCGTCGATCGCCTCGCGGCTTGCCGCGATCAACACCGACAGGCGACGCGGCTCATGCACGAACGTCTCGCCATCGTGAATCGATTGGAAAGGCAGACCCACCTTGAGATCGCCGCCGTTGCCCTCCACCACGCCGAGTCCGCCGACGACG
>CAZEJZ010000347.1:0-4002 GCA_964512415.1 uncultured Opitutaceae bacterium | reverse complement strand
TACGGCCGCTGCTGCAGTCCTCGTTGGAGGAGTTGGGGCTGCGGACCGAGTTGCTCCGCATCGTGACGACGGGCGACCGCCAGACGGAGTGGTCGCTCGAAAAGAAGGGAGGAAAAGGTCTGTTCACGTCCGAGTTGGAGCAGGCCCTGCTCCGTGGAGAGGCGGACTTGGCGGTGCACAGTACCAAGGATCTGCCGGGCGAAATGCCGGACGGTCTGGAAATCGCCGGCTACCTTCCGCGGGAGGACCCGCGTGATGTGCTGGTGGTGCAGTCCGGAGTGACCGCGCTCGCGCTGGTCGCCACGGGTAGCCCGCGGCGGCGGCTGCAACTGAGTCGGATTCACCCGTCGGTGACGTTCACCGAGATCCGCGGAAACGTGGACACCCGGTTGAAGAAGATCAGTGAGCTGAAGGTCGCGGACGCCAGCGTGCTGGCGGCGGCCGGGTTGCGGCGCCTCGGCATTCAGGCGTGGCCGGGTCTGGAGTTGCGCCCCTTTGCAGTGACTGACATGGTCCCCGCCGTCGGGCAGGCCGCGATCGCCGTGCAGTGCCGCGTGGGCGAGGGCGCGGCGTGGCGCGCGGCGTTCGACGAACGGACTGCGCGTCAGGTATCGCTGGAGCGAGCATTCCAGCGCGCACTGGGCGGCGGCTGCCACACGGCCGTGGCGGTGCATGCCACCGATCATAGTCTGCACCTCTTTCACGAAAGGATCGGAGCGCACCACCGCGACCTTCGCGCGGATGAGTCGACGGAGCCCGATGCGACCGCGGCGCGAGTCCTGCGGGAGTTGGGGCTGGCGTCCTAGGGGCGCGTACTGGTTATGGCAGCAGGCATGGTTTACTTGGTCGGCGCAGGCCCCGGGGATCCGGGGCTCATCACGGTTCGCGCGCGCGAACTGCTCGGGCGATGCGATGTCGTGGTGTACGACTACTTGGTGCATCCGGCGCTGCTCGCGAGTTGCCGGCCCGAAGCACGCCGCATCTACGTCGGCAAGAAGGCGGGTTTTCACTCCCGGCCTCAGGAGGAGATCGAGGAGATTCTCGTCCGCGAGGCGAAGGCGGGACATGCCGTCGTCCGACTCAAGGGCGGGGATCCGTTCGTCTTCGGTCGGGGCGGCGAGGAAGCGCGTCGTCTCGCGGCGGCCGGTGTGCCGTTCGCGATCGTGCCGGGGGTCACCGCCGCGCTGGCCGCGGGTGCGTACGGAGGAGTCCCGCTGACGCTCCGGAACACGAGCGCCTCGGTGGTGTTCCTCACGGGACATGAGGATCCGACCAAGGGAACGCCGACCACGGATTGGCGGCGCTATGGCGGGCTGCCGGACGCCACGCTCGTCATCTACATGGCGATGGGACACCTGCGCCACGTGCTGGAGGAGTTGCGCGCGGGAGGCCTGTCGGCTGCGACGCCGGCAGTGGTTGTGCAGTGGGCGTCGCTGGGCCGTCAGCGCAGCGTGGCCGCATCCGTGGGCAAGTTGGCCGATGCGGTCGACGAGGCGAAGCTGACCGCGCCGGCGATCATCATCATCGGCGACGTGGCGAAGGAGAGGGAGGCGCTTGGGTGGTTTGAGCGTCTGCCGCTCTTCGGTCGTCGCGTCGTGGTGACGCGGGCGGGAGCGCAGGCGAGCGCGCTCCGGGAAAAGCTGGAGACGCTGGGCGCAGAGGTGCTGGAACTGCCGCTGATCACGATCACGAAGGATGTGTCGAAGCAGGACCTTGCCGAGGTCCTGCCGGAGCTGGGTGGCTACGACTGGCTGGTGTTCACCAGCCCGAACGGGGTCCGCTGCTTCTTCGAGGAGTTTCGTCGGATCTTTGACGACATCCGCAGTCTCGGTCTGATCCGGATCGCCTGTGTCGGAGAGGCGACGGCGCGGGAGGTCGCGGGGCTGCATCTTCGCGTGGAGCTGCAGCCGGAGGCGGCGACGGCGGAGGCTCTCGCGGAGGCGCTGATTGCCACCGGAAGCCTCGATAGTGCCAAGGTGCTCGTCGTGACGGGCAGCCGGAACCGGGACCTGCTCGTGCGGAAGCTCGATGAGGCGCGGGCCATCGTGGACGTGCTGCCCGTCTACCGTACTGACCTCACAGACCTCGCGGATGATGCCGCGGCGGCGGACTTCCGCGCGCGGGGTGCGGATGCGGTGCTGTTTGCCAGCAGCAGCGCCGTCGAGTCCTTCCTGCAGCAGGCGAAGCATCTGCAGTTGGCTCCCGGAGTACGTCGGCCGCTGGCGGGCAGCATCGGCCCTCAAACCTCCGCTTCGCTGAAGGCGGCGGGATTGAAGGCGGATTTCGAGGCGAAGAAGCCGGGCTTGGACGAACTCGTCTCCGGCTTGATTCAGGCGTTGCAGCGGCCGCGACGCTCGTCCTGAGCGAGCGGGATTGCCCCCGGCGGCCCGGCAGGCCTAGGCTCGTGGGGATGAAAGTTCCCTTCCTCGATCTGGGTCTCCAGCACCGCGCTCTCCGTGAGGAAGTCTTGGCGGCGATCGCGTCGGCCTACGACGGCACGCGATTCTGCCTCGGGCGCGATGTCGAGGACTTCGAGCGGGCCTTCGGAGCGACCCTGGGCTACCCACGCGTGCTCGGGATGAACAGCGGCACGTCGCCGCTGCACCTCGCGGCGGTGCTCGGGAAGCTCGGTCCGGGGGATGAGGTGATCACGACGCCTTTCACCTTCGCGTCGAGTGCCTGGGGCATCAGTTACGTCGGGGCAACCCCGGTATTTGTCGAAATCGAGGAAGGCGCCTTCAACCTCAGTCCGGAGGCGGTGGCGGCTGCGGTGACACCGCGCACCAAGGCGATCGTCGTCGTGCACCTCTTCGGGCAGCCGGCGCGGATGGACGAGATCCTCGCGATCGCCCGACGCCATGGGCTTTTCGTCATCGAGGACTGCGCCCAGGCGGTGGGCGCGAAGTATCGCGGGACCCCGGTGGGATTGCTCGGCGACTGTGGCACATTCAGCTTCTACCCGACGAAGAATCTCGGCGCGTGCGGTGAGGGTGGGGCGTTCGTTTGCGGGCAGGAGGCCATGTTTGAAACGGCGCGCGCCCTGCGGGTGCACGGGTCGACGCGTCGCTACCATCACGACATGGTCGGCTTCAATTTCCGCATGGACGGGTTTCAGGGCGCGGCGCTGAACGTCAAGTTGCCGCATCTGGCGCGCTGGACCGCGCGGCGGCAGGCGATTGCCGGTCGCTACCTTCGGGAGATCCGACTGGCGGACACCCGGCTGCCGGACCAGCCGGACTACGGCGCGAGCGTCTTCCACCAGTTCACCCTCCGCCATCCCCGGCGCGATGCACTCCGCGAGCACCTCACGGCCTGCGAGATCGGGACGGACCTCATCTATCCGCGCTGCCTGCATCTGCAACCCTGCTACGCTCACCTCGGGTACCGGGAGGGTGCCCTGCCCGTCGCCGAACGCGCCGCGGCCACCTGTCTCAGCCTGCCCATCTTCCCGGAGCTCACGGATGCCCAGATCGACGCGGTGATTGCGGCGGTCAACCGCTTCTGACCGTGCGAACGCGCCGCACCCGCGCGGCTTGCCCACCTTACCCTCATCGCATCACAGCCGAACGCGCCTTAGGGAAGGGACGGGCAGTGTCCGGGCACCGACTAGAAGTCGCCCCGAGGCGGGGTCGGCGTCGGAGTCGGACGCCGCGAGGGAACCGGAGTCGGTGATGGCGTCGGAGTCGGTGATGGCGTCGGGCTGGGAGACGGCGACGGGGTCGGGGTGGGAGTCGGCGACGGCGAGGGGGTCGGGCGGGGCGACGGCGACGGGGTCGGAGACGGCGAGGGCGTCGGAGACGGCGACGGCGTCGGAGACGGAGACGGCGTCGGGCTGGGAGTCGGAGACGGCGTAGGAGTCGGCGATGGCGTCGGGCTGGGAGTCGGCGACGCGGTAGGGGTCGGGCGCGATGTAGGTGCCGCGGTCGGTGCCGCGGTGGTCGGCGCGGTAGGAGACGGGCGAGACGTGGGTGCTGGGGGGGGTGTCCGTGTCGGTGCCGCAGT
>CAZEJZ010000346.1:0-4003 GCA_964512415.1 uncultured Opitutaceae bacterium | reverse complement strand
ACGAACTCCCGTGCGCGCATGAGCCCGTAGCGGGGCCGGATTTCGTGCCGGAACTTCGTGGCGATCTGGTAGAAATTCTTCGGCAGATCGCGGTAGCTGGTGATCTCGGTCTTCACCAGCGGCGTGATGATCTCCTCGTGCGTCGGGCCGAGCACGAACTGCGGCTCGCGCGCGGGGCGCTGGCCGTCCCCCGCGCTGTCGGCGCGGAACATGATCTCGCGCGCGGCGGCCCAGCGGGGCCCCTGCTCCCAGTTCTCCACCGGATGGACATGAGGCATCCACAACTCGATGCCGCCCCCCGCGTTGATCTCCTGGCGGCAGATCTCCGTGAGCTTCTGCATGACCCGCAGCCCCAGCGGCAGGTAGGTGTAGAGGCCGCCGCTCAGCTTGCGCACCAAGCCGGCACGGACGAGGAGCTTGTGCGACGCGATCTCGGCATCGGCCGGGCTTTCCTTGAGGGTCGGGATGAAAAACTGGGACCAGAGAGTCATGGAACGCCACATGCAATCCGCTGTTCTCTGGGCGGCAACCGTAATCCCGCAAGGGCGGGATTGCCCCCGGCGGCCCGGGACGTTTGCCTCTCCGGCCATGTCTCGCTCCGAATCCCGACGTCCTTGGCCCATGAAGTGGGTCGTCGTGGCGATCATCGCGATTCTCGTCCCCTACACCGCGATCACGCTGGTGTACCGCAAGGAGTCGCGCCCGTTCGAGCCATACAGCGACATGAAGCGACAGGCGAATGTCCACCGCCTCCTCAAGGCCGGGTTCAATCGTTACGCCGTTTCTACCGAACGGCCGACCGAGGGTCTTTCACCGCCCCCGGCGACGCGCCGGACTCCCACGCAGACCCTGCCGGGCGGCATTCCCGCCGCCCTCGCCGAGGCCCTCGTCGAGGTTCCTCAGCTTCCCAGCACGGTGCGCCAGTTGGTCGCTCCGATGTCCGTGCGCGTGGGGCACCCCCTCGTCGTGTCGTTGCTGGCCGGCCTCCCGGACCACAAGGAGGCCCTCGGCGAGACGTACCTGTATGCAAAGGACCAAGACTTGATCCTGCTGGTGGGATTCGATCACCTGCCCGGCACGCTGGAGTCCCGGGCGCGCGACCTCACGCTGCGCGCCAGCCTCGGCACTGAACATCTCAAGCCCGGTCGCTATCGCCTCACCGTGATTGGACTGAAGGAGTCGCAGGCGGCAACCGTGACGCTGGAGCCGTGAGCGCAGCGCAGGCTGGAGTCCATCACTGTTCTGTGACTGACTCCCCGGCAACGGCGCATGGCTGACCTCCCCGCGAACGACCCGCACGATCCCTACCTCGCGCTCCGCGTTCCCACCTACCGAAACTACATGGTGGGGAGCTTCCTCGCGCTGTTCGGACGGCAGGCCGCCCTGATCGCAGTGACGTGGGAGATCTATCAGTGGACCGGTTCCGCGACGGCGCTG
Source organism: uncultured Opitutaceae bacterium (assembly GCA_964512415.1). Classification (GTDB taxonomy): domain Bacteria; phylum Verrucomicrobiota; class Verrucomicrobiia; order Opitutales; family Opitutaceae; genus UBA6669. The sequence goes on along the minus strand of CAZEJZ010000346.1, from coordinate 2,566 downwards.
GGGCTGGTCGGGCTGATCAACGTGATCCCGCTGCTGGCGCTGTCCCTCAAGGCAGGCGCGCTGGCGGACCACTTGGACCGCCGGGCGATCATCCGGAATGCCCAAGCGGCGCTCGTGGTTCTTTCGCTCGCACTGGCGGCGCTGTCGCTCGGTCGGCAGCACGTGCCGGACTGGGCGGCCTTGCGGTGGGCCAATGCGGGGCTGCGCGAACTGGCTCTGGTCTTCGAGCGCCAAGTGGATCCCGCGACCCTCCGCTTCGACGAACCCGCGCTACCGATCATGCTGGTCCTGCTGCTGGTGATGGCCTCGATCCGCATTCTCGCCTGGCCGGCGCGGACGTCGATCATCCCGCTGCTCCTTCCGCCGCACGCGCTCGGTAATGCGATCACATGGAATTCGTCGGCCTTCGAGATCGCGACCGTCGCCGGGCCGGCGATCGGCGGATTCATCGTCGCCGGACTCGGCTTCCCGGCCGTGTACGCGCTCGACGCGGCACTGGGCCTCGTCTTCTGCATCCTGCTCTCGCGGGTGCGCTACCTTCAACCGCCGCAACCGGTGACGCGGCCCCGCTCCTGGCGCGCGCTGCTCGCCGGCGCCGAATTCATCTGGCGCCGGAAGCTCATCCTCGCGGCCAGCACGCTGGACCTCTTTGCGACGTTGCTCGGCGGGGCCGTGGCCATCCTGCCGGTTTACGCCGACCGCATCCTGCACGTCGGCCCGATCGGCCTCGGCTGGCTCCGGGCGGCGCCGAGCATCGGCGCGTTCCTCACCGCGCTCTGGATCGCCCACCGCCCGCCGCAGCAGCGCCCGGGACGCGATCTCCTCTGGGCCGTGGGGGGCTTCGGCGCGGCCATCGTGGTCTTCGGCCTTTCGGAATGGTTCTGGCTCTCGTTCATCGCGCTCCTCCTGACCGGCGTCTTCGACAACATCAGCGTCGTGGTCCGCCAGACGATGATCCAACTCCTCACACCGGACGAGTTGCGCGGCCGGGTGACCGGCGTGAACCAGATCTTCATCGGTTCCTCCAACGAGATCGGGGCGATGCGCGCGGGCCTGGTCGCGGCACTCTTTGGTCCGATCGCCGCCGTCGTCTCGGGCGGTGTCGGCACGCTGCTGGTGGTACTGGTGGTCGCGCGGGCGGTCCCCACACTGCCGAAGCTCCCCCCGCTGCACACGCTGAAGCCGGAACCTTAGTCGGACCGCCTCGGAAGGCTCCGTCCAGTCGAAGACCACGGTCCGCGCGGGAGCAATTTCAGGTCTTGCGGGCGTCTCGGGAATGCTGCAACGTCCCGCCTCTCTGGTCGCGGCGCGGTAGCCAAGTGGTAAGGCCGAGCTCTGCAAAAGCTCTATGCGCCGGTTCGATTCCGGCCCGCGCCTCCAGTGTCCCACCGCGATCCTGCCGGGTTCGGGGGATGGCAATCCGCTCAGCGGCCCCCCACGTTCGGATCCGCCCGAGGCGTTGCGACGCCCACCGCGCGCGCTAAACCGCTCGGCCTCAGGGACTGGCTGAGACGCGAAAGGCGGGAAAGCGAGCGCCCGCGCAAGGGTCAATGCCGGAGTCCAATCGCAACGTCGGGAGGAGTGCCCGGCCTCCCTCCGCTCCACGACCTCGCGTCCGCGGGCCTTCGCCTGTCGTTTTCCGGCGCAAACTTGGAGTGCGGAGGCGCGTTATCCGGCGGCCGAAGGCTTGCCAAACCTGAACCCGCGGCAAGGGTTCAGGAGCTCGCGTCCACCGTCGCTCGCGAAGCCGCGCTCCGCAGCCCGCTTCCCCTTCATGCTCGCCCTGCTCTCCCTTTGCGCTCGCCTGCGTCGGTCCGGCTCCCGTCGTGCGGCTCCGACCCAGCGGTCCCTTCTCGCGACGTGGGCGGCCCTGGCCCTGGCCACCTCGCCTTCGCTGCTCCTCGGACAGGATCCGGCGGTGGAGTTTCGCACGGACATCCAGCCGATCCTGGAGACCTACTGCCTGACCTGTCACTAGACCGAGAAGAAGAAAGGAGAGCTGGATCTCGAGAAGCTCGACTCCTTGGCGGTCGCGAGGCACCACCCCAAGATCTGGCTATCCGTGATCGACCAGTTGGTCCACGAGGAGATGCCTCCTTCGGACCATGACCAGCCGAGTGCGGCGCAGAAGGAACGGCTGCTCTCCTGGACCCGGAACCTGCTCGACGGGTTGGCCCGGGAACGGTCGGGCGATCCCGGCCCGGTGGTGCTCCGCCGGCTCTCGAATCCGGAATACACCTACACCCTGCGCGACCTTACTGGTGTGACGTCGTTGGATCCGGCGAAGGAGTTCCCGATCGATGGTGCCGCGGGCGAAGGCTTCATGAACACGGGCCAGGCGCTCGTGATGTCCCCCGCGTTGGTGACCAAGTACCTCGATGCCGCGCGGGTCGTCGCTTCCCACGCCATGCTGCTGCCGGATGGCATCGGATTCTCCGCCGGCGTGAGCCGGCGGGATCAGACCGAGGGCATCTTGGCCCAGATCCGCGCGCTCTACTCCGAGTTCACGATTCCGTACGGCGAGACCAAGCTGAACCTGCAGGGTGTCCGGGTGGAGGGCAGCATG
>CAZEJZ010000345.1:0-4008 GCA_964512415.1 uncultured Opitutaceae bacterium | reverse complement strand
CCGCCCATCCGCCAGCCCTGCCCAGGGAAGCGACCGCACCTCCGCGCCGGCCACTGACCGTAGCCCGCACACGGCGGTTACGCCGCCGCCCGCGGCGACAGTCGGCGCCCCCGAGCTGGTCGTCGTGGTGCCGGTCTTCAACGAGGAATCCGTGATCGTGCCGGTCCTCAAGGAGTGGCGCGAGGAAGTCGCACGCGTGGTGCCGCATTTCCAATTGCTGGTGATCAACGATGGCTCGACGGACGGCACGCTGCAGGCGCTGTCGGCGCTGGACTGGCCGGAATTGACGGTGATCAGTCACGCCAACCGGGGCCATGGGCAGAGTTGCCTCGTCGGCTACCTCGAGGCGGCCCGAATCGGCGCGCCCTTCGTGTTTCAAATCGATTCGGATGGTCAGTGCGACCCCGCCCCGTTCCGCTCGGTCTGGGAACGGCGGAAGGACGCACCCGCAGTCTACGGCCGCCGGATCACGCGCGACGATGGCCCCAGCCGCCGCCTCATCACCCGCGTCCTGCGCTGGTCGCTCAAGCTGCTGCGACACACGCGGCTCAACGACACCAACGTGCCGTACCGGCTTTACCACACGGCCGTGGCCGCCGCCGCGGCGCGAGAGGTCCCCGCGACCTTCGACTTGGCCAACATCGGCCTCGCACTGAAACTGGAGCCCCAAGGGTTCGTCGAGGTGCCAATCCACTTCCGCGACCGGGTCGGCGGCCACGCCTCCGTCCGCTACTGGGGTTTCGCCCGCAAGGCCCGCCGGCTGTTCCGGGATCTGCGCTCCCTCTAGACGTGCGCCCGGCCTACGACTTCGTCATCGTCGGAGCCGGTTTCTCCGGTCTCGTCATCGCCGAGCGCCTCGGCGCCGCGGGCCATCGCTGTCTCGTCGTCGAAAAGCGCAACCACATCGGCGGCAACTGCCACGACCGCACTGACCGCAACGGCCTGCTGTACCATGTGTATGGGCCGCACTACTTCCGGACCAATTCCACCGCCGTCCGCGAGTACCTCAGCCGCTTCACCGCCTGGCGCGAGGTGAAGTACCGGGTGCAGGTCTACACCGCAGGCCGTTACTGGAGCTTCCCGGTCAATCTCGCGACATACCGCCAACTCTGCGGACGGGCTGACGCCTCCGAGGCCGACTTCAAGGCCTACCTCGCCCGCGTCGTCGTGCCCAACGAGCATCCGGCGAATTCCCGGGACGCGATGCTCGCCTGCGTCGGACCCGAACTCTACGAGCTCTTCTTCAAGGGCTACACCCAGAAGCAGTGGGGACGACCCGCCGAGGCGCTCGATGCCTCCGTCTGCCGCCGGATCCCGTGGCGCTCCGAGGTCGACGAGCGTTACTTTCACGACGAGTTCCAGGCGCTGCCCCGCGACGGTTACCACCGGCTGTTTGAGAATCTCTTCGCCGCCTCGGGAGCGGACCTGCGCCTCGAGACCGACTACCGTGAGATCCTGCCCCACGTGCGGTGCAAGCAACTCGTCTACACCGGTCCAATCGATGAGTACTTCGGCCACTGCCACGGTCCTCTCCCGTACCGCAGCGTCCGCCTGCAACTCGAGGAATACTCCTCCGCCGATCGCCCCGATGGCCTGCTCCAGCCGGCCCTGCAGGTGAACTACCCGGGAAGCGAACCCTTCACCCGTACGGTCGAGCTCAAGCACATCACCGGACAGGTCAGCCCGTTCTCCAACCTGGTCCGCGAATTCTCCGAGGAGCACGTGAATGGGGTGAACGATCCGTACTACCCGATTCCCGGGCCCGAGAGCCAGGCCCTCATCGAACGCTACCGCACGCTCGCCGAACGCGAAGCGGGGGTCACGTTCATCGGACGTCTCGCGCAGTATCGCTACCTCAACATGGATCAGGTGGTCGGCGCGGCGCTCCACACCGCTGAGAAGCTGCGGCTGCAGCCGGGCCCGGCCTTCTCCGGCGCCGTGCCAGCCGCCGCCACGCGCGCAGTCGCCTGAGCCCGCGAGCGTCGCCGGCCTCAGGTCGGCATGCCGATCTGCCGCAGGGCTTCGTAGCAGGCTATGCCCGCCGCCGTGCTGAGGTTCAGTGAGCGGAGTTCCGGATTCGCCTGCGGAATGGTCACGCGACCCGCCTCGCCCAGTTCCGCGTGCAGCCACTCCGGTGCGCCGGAGCCTTCGTTGCCGAAGACCAACCCGTCGCCGTCGGCGAACGACACGTCCCAGAAACTCCGCCGGGTATGCGTGGTGAAGAGCCAGAGGCGGCGTGGCGCGAGCGGGCTGGCGCGAAAGGCCGCCCAATCCGCGTGCTCGTGGACGTCCAGCGAGTACCAGTAGTCCATGCCAGCCCTCCGCAGGTTGCGGTCGTTGATCACGAAACCGAGCGGATGGATCAGGTGCAGCCGCGAGCGCGTGAGCGCACACATGCGACCGATGTTGCCGGTGTTCTGCGGGATCTCGGGCTGGAAAAGGATGATGTGCAACATGAGGAAGCGCCGGCCGACCGTCGGGGTCGACCGCCCGTACCCAACATGCCCCCACTCCCGTCCGTTTGGCAATCGCGCGAAGGGAATGGACCGCCGCGGAAATTCCGCCATTGCCCCGCGGAATCAGCCGCGTTGCGATGGACGGACCGTCCCGCCGCATGACCGCGCTCGCCCACCCCGTCGCCGCCGCCCCGCTGCTCCGCATGCGCGGGATCGAGAAGCGCTTCGGTGCCACCGTGGCGCTGCGCGGCGTCGAACTCGAGGTCCTGCCGGGCTCCGTGCACGCGCTGATTGGCGAAAACGGCGCCGGCAAGAGCACGCTGATGAAGACGCTGTCGGGCGCGTGCTCTCCCGACGCCGGCACGATGGAGCTGGGCGGGGAGCCGTTCGTCCCCACCAACCCGCTCCACGCACGGGCACTCGGCGTGTGCATGATCTACCAGGAGCTCGCCCTCGCCCCCGATCTGAGCGTGATGGAGAACATCCTGCTCGGGATCGAACCGACGCGCGGGCCCTTCATCCGCTGGGGGCAGCTGCGGGAAACCGCGCAGCACGCCCTGCGCGAGGTCGGGCTGCCCGATCTCGCCCCCGAAACGCGCGTCGGCGACCTTCCCGTCGCGCAGCAACAGCTCGTCGAGATCGCCCGCGCCGTCGCCGGCGGCTGCCGCATCCTCGTGCTGGACGAACCCACCAGTTCACTCACGCGCCGCGACGTCGAGCAGCTGTTCGCGCTGGTGCGCCGCCTGCGCGACTGCGGGATCGCCATCATCTACATCAGCCACGCACTCGAGGAAGTCTCCGCCCTCTGCGATCGCTTCACCGTCCTGCGCGACGGCGAAACCGTCGGCCACGGTCGCGTCGGCGAGGTGTCGCTCGACCGCATCATCTCCCTGATGGTCGGCCGCGATGTGGGCGAGCTCTACCCGCGTTCCGTCCGGACTCCGGGAGAGGTGATTCTCGAACTCGACCGACTCGCGGGAGTGCTGCTCCCGCATTCCGCCTCGCTCACGCTCCGTCGGGGCGAGGTCGTGGGAATCGCCGGCCTGATCGGCGCGGGGCGCACCGAGATGGTGCGGTCCCTCTTCGGGCTCAACCCAGTCCGAGAGGGGACGGTGCGCGTCGGCACCCACCGCGGGCCCGCCACGCCGCGCCAGCGCTGGAGGCAGGGGCTCGGGCTGGTCAGCGAGGACCGCAAGCAAGAGGGCCTCGCCCAGTCGCTTTCCATCGCGGACAATCTCACGCTGACGCGCCTCGGCGGCCTCGGACCTTGGGGACTCGTCCGGCCTTCGCGGCAGCGCGACGCTTGCCGACCATGGATCGAATCGTTCCCGATCAAGTGCCGCGACGCCGGACAGCCGGTGCAGGATCTCTCCGGCGGCAATCAGCAGAAGGTCGCGATCGCGCGCCTGCTCCACCACGACGCCGAGGTGCTCCTGCTCGACGAACCCACACGCGGGATCGACGTGGGATCGAAGGCCCAGATCTACCGCCTGATCGATGCACTCGCCCGCGGCGACGCGGCAGCCGGCCAGGCGCCGAAGGCGATCCTCGT
>CAZEJZ010000344.1:0-4010 GCA_964512415.1 uncultured Opitutaceae bacterium | reverse complement strand
CCTTGGACCGCGTGAAGCGCGTGATCAAATCCCTCGGCATGGTGAACAGCACAGCGGACTTCAAGGATCACCCCAAGGTGATCAACGGCTACAGCGAGCTCCTCGCGGAAGTCTTCGGCCCGGACCACGGCGTCGGTGCGCGCAGCGCGGTCGGCATGGGTTCCCTCCCCGGCAACATCGCCGTGGAGATCGAGGTCATTCTCGAGTTACACTGACGCTGCGGCGCGGGTCATGCCCGCGGACCGCTTCGCTTGGAGAGGGTCAGGCGTGCGACCCTTCCCAGAAAATTCCCCATTCGCTCGGCAGCGATTCCACCTACCGGCCGCCGAGGATATCGCGGCTGAGGCGGGCCGACACTTGATTCACGAGCAAGTCATGGCCGAAGACCTCGGCCATCAGGATACGGGGCGAAGCTTCGTTACGTGGGCGTGCGGATCGCCGCTCGCCAGCTTCAGATCTTCGGGCCAGCTCAACTCGACGCCGCGCTGCTCCAGCATCCGCTGGAATTCCACGCGCCGGTCGGCCTGCGCGTGCACGTCGCGCGGCCGGCGGCCGTGCCGCAGGCAGAAGGCGGCCAGCGCGCCGGCGGCCTCCCCGATGTTCCACTCCACCGGATGCAGTCGGTAGCAACCATTGGTGATGTGGGTGGTGCCGATGTTCTTCGCCGCGGGCAGCAGGTTGGTCATCCGCACCGGGATCAGCGCGCCGAGCGGGATGCGGAAGGGCAGCGAGGCCACGTCCACGAAGTTGTCGCCGCCGGTCGACGGATGCAGATCGATGCGGTAGTGCCCCACGCCGACGCTGTCCTCGAACCGCTCGCCGAGGACCTCCCCGGGCCGGCAAGCCTCGGCGACATCCTGCTCGCGCACCGTCGTGACCGCTCGGATACGCCGCGATTCCCGGACGTACGGTGCGAGGGCGAGGCCGTCGGTCGAGCCCGCGCAATCCCGGGCCAACCTCAGGCCCGGCCAGCCGATCCGGCCGTCGGCCCGCGGGGCCTCGGTCTGGAGCCAGTGCAGGACGGACAGGCTCAGGTTCCGGGCTCCCAGCTCCGCCCGCCGGCGTTCGTCGGCACTGTCGGCAAGCAGGCTGCCCTCGAGGTAGTCCACCATGGGCCAGTTCACCACGACGAGGTCGCTCGCGAAGAAGCCCGGGGCGAAGTTCTTGCGGTCGACGATGCGCCGGTAACTCCACAGACCGGCCATCCGCGCCGGATCCTCTCCGTGCGGATGGAACTGATACCCCACCGGCCGCATCGTCCGCGGGCTCACGCCGGTCCAGTCCAACCACGGGCCGGGCCAAGGTGGATTCAGACGCGGCTGATAACGGCGCCACTCGTCATACCCGGGCGGCGGCGGTCCGGAGAAGTCACGTCCCTCGTGGTGGCTCAACGCGAAGCACCATGAGAAGGCCTGGACGTTGTCCGGGCGCGCCACTGCCGGAGCGCTGGGCTCGCCGGTCTGCGCGCGCGACTCCTGACCTGTGACGTGCTCGACGCGGGCGAGGACGAGCAGGTCGCCCAGTTCGGTCGCGTCGAGGAAGTAAGCTGCCTCCACCTCGACGTCGCCCATCGCCGGCGGTCCGGAGAGTTGGACCCGGGCGATTCGGTCCGCCCCGTCGATCGCGACGTCGATCGGCCGGTGCTCCAGGAGAATCAGCAGCTTTCCGCTCCGGACATGCGGTTCGAGCATTGCCTGCAGCACCGCCAGCGCCACGCGCGGTTCATGACAGAGCGGAGAAACCCAGCCGTTGCCGGGATTGAGATGGATCTGGCGCTTCGCCTGTTCGGAAAGCGGGTAGTTCTTGCGATAATACGCCCGCACCGCGTCGCGAAACTTCTGGTAGGAAGCCGTTCGGCCGAACTGCTCGATCCAGCCGTGCTCATCGGGCGGCACCAACTGCGATGTCAGCTGCCCCCCCAGCCAGCGCGTGCCCTCGGTCAACACCACCCGGCAACCACTCTCCAGCGCCGCAAGGGCGGCCGCGCATCCGCCCACCCCGCCGCCAATGACCGCGATCTCGGTGATCAATCGCCGTGCCGACATGATGCTTCGCTAAATTGGAGGTTCGAGTGAAACGAGCGCATCCGATCGGTCTCCGCGGGAGACCAGCGACGCGCGCCGCAGTCGCCGGGTTTTCCAGTTCCGACCGTACCGTCGAGCGCGGCCCGCCGGCCGCTTGACACGCCAGCGGCCCGGCGAAACTGCCTGGCTCCAATCACGTGCCTACAAAGTCGATGGTTCATGCCGGGGACCAAGCGCTGCGGGTGGGTCGACCGAACTGTGGCGACCCGGGGCACAGACTCAAGTGCTGGATCGCCCTCGCCGCCATCGTATTCCCCGGACCTCTGACCCCGTGCGGCACCGCAATCGCGGCGGAGTGTCCGGCGAACGTGCGGGAAATCGTCGCACGCGTGCGTGGACGCTGCCCGGAGTGCGAGTTCGTGCGGGTGTCGCCGATGCTGGGGAACGGCGCCAACCACCCGAACGACTGGGGACACCGCGTCTCCGCCCAGGTCATCACGCGACCGCTGGATCCCGGAGAGCCGTCGGACTCCCCGGACCGCACCGCGCCGTGACCCCGCCATGTCGGAGTCGGCTGCGATCGCGCCTCCGACAACAAAGGACAAAGCCTGACCCTCCCCGGCTAGGGGGCGGGGACGATGCGCTCGAGGGGGTCGCCGGCGGCGAGGCGGCGGATGTTTTCGGCGATCGCGCCCCAGCGGTACGCCATCGTCTCCACCGTCGGCTTGTGCGGCGTCATGATGACGTTGTTCAACTCGTGGAACGGTCGGCGCGAGGGCAGCAGATTCTGGCCCGGTGCCGGGTACTGGTACCATACGTCGAGACCTGCACCGGCGATCGCGCGCGTGCGCAGCGCCTCATAGAGTGCGTCCTCGTCGATCACTGGGCCGCGACCGACGTTGACCACGTAGGCGGTCGGCTTCATGCGCTGCAACTCGCCCGCGCCGATGAGCCCGAGGGTGTTCGTGACGGCCGGGATGGCGACCACGACGAAATCCGCCTCGGGCAGGGCCGCGTGCAGTTGATCGAGGCCGTCGACCTGCACCCCGGGCGCCTCGCTGCGCGACTTGCCCGGCGAACGGGTCAGCACCCGCACCTTCATGCCGACGAACTGCCCCCAGCGCACCAGTTGCTGGCCGATGTGTCCGAGCCCGAGCACAAGCAGACTCCGTCCGCGCAGTTCCGGCAGATAGGGGCGCTGCGGCGTCCAGTCGCCCCGGCGCAGCGCAGCGTCGAGCCCGAACAAGTCCCGCCCGAGGGCGAGCATGAGCAGGAACGCCTGCTCGGCGACCCCGTACTCGTGCCCGTAGACGTTGCACACGGTGCACCCCGGAGGCAGGCCGGCGAAGTCGACGCCGTCCACGCCGGCACCGGTCGAGTGCACGAGTCGGAGGCGACACCCGCGCGGGTCGCGCCAGGCGGCCTTGTAGGCGCCCCACACCAGCACGTCGGTGTCGGCGAGCAGCGCGGCCATCGCCGCATCGCTCTCGGCGCCGAAGCTGCGCACGGTGTGCCCGGTGGGCAGGGCCGCCTTCAGTTCCGCGAGGAAACGTTCATGGACCGCGATGGTGAGGGACGACGTAGGCATGGCGTGACAGGTTGGGCGGGCTGACGGGTTGGCCGGGCTGACGGGTTAGGCGAGCGTGACAGGTTCGCGGAGCGTGACAGGTTGGCAGAGCGGAGGATCGCGCGACGGAGGACTGGCGCGACCAGGCGTCGGCCGGGCGGAACGGTGTCTTGGCAGAGCGGGCGGAGCGGTGTCGTGACGGAGCGGCGCGCCGGCTTGGCGGCGGCGCGGCGGCGCGGCGGTGAAGCGGTGCGGCAGGACGGCGTTGCGGCAGGACAGGACGGTGTGTCGGCGGAGCGCCGGCGGAGGAGATCAATCGAGAAGCGCGTCGCCGGGCGCAAGGTGGCGGCGGCAGACCTCGAGATCCAACTCGATGCCCAGCCCCGGGGCGTCAGTGACTTCGACGTGGCCGTCGCGGA
>CAZEJZ010000343.1:0-4014 GCA_964512415.1 uncultured Opitutaceae bacterium | reverse complement strand
ATTCAAGAGGCTTTTGAACCGACTCGCCCACCGCCTTCAGCCCCGCGAGATGGATGATGGCGGTGATGCCATGTTCGCGAAGGGTGCGTCGCACACGTTCGCCGTCACGGATGTCGCCTTCGACGAAGTCGACCGTCCGACCGATGATCTCCTGCAGCCGCTTGACGACAGAGATCTTGCTGTTGCAGAGGTTGTCGAACAGCACCGGGCGCAATCCAGCGCGGGCAACTTCCACCGCGATGTGGCTGCCGATGAAACCCGTGCCGCCCGTGAGCAGGATTCCCGGGACAGAGGCACTCATCGCACGATTCTCGCATGCGGCGTTCGCGAAGCTGTCCCGACGGAGATCATTGGTCGTGCCCGTGGGAATCCGGCAACTTGTGCCCTGCGTCGCGCAAGGTCTTCTCGCGTCGTGCAAGTTCCATGTCGCTTTCGACCATCATCTTCGCGAGCTGCTCGACTGTGCACTTCGGCTTCCACCCGAGCTTCTTGATGGCCTTCGTCGGATCACCCTGGAGCTGCTCGACCTCGGCTGGCCGGAAGTAGCGCGGATCGATCTCGATGAAGTCCTTGTAGTCGAGGCCAACCTGACCAAACGCCAGCTCGCAGAAGGTTCGCACCGAGATCATCTTGCCGGTGGCTACCACGTAGTCGTCGCCTTCCGGCTGCTGCAGCATCATCCACATCGCCTCGACGTAGTCACCGGCGAAGCCCCAGTCGCGCTGCGCGTCGAGATTGCCCATGTAGAGCTTCTTCTGCAGGCCGAGCTTGATGCGGCCCACGGCGCGCGTGATCTTGCGCGTGACGAAGGTCTCGCCGCGACGCGGGCTCTCGTGGTTGAAGAGGATGCCGTTGCTCGCGTGGAGTCCGTAGCTCTCGCGATAGTTCACGGTCAACCAGTGCGCATACAGCTTCGCGCAGCCGTACGGGGACCGCGGCCAGAAGGGCGTGCGCTCGGTCTGCGGCACCTCCTGCACCTTGCCGAACATCTCCGATGACGAGGCCTGGTAGAACCGCACCTTCTTCACCAGTCCGGCCTCGCGGATCGCCTCCAGAATACGCTGGACGCCGAGGCCGTCGACGTCGCCGGTGTACTCCGGAATGTCGAACGACACGCGGACATGGGACTGCGCACCGAGGTTGTAGACCTCGTCCGGCTGCAGCGCGTAAAGGAGCTTCACCATCTGCACCGAGTCGGCGAGGTCCCCATAGTGCAGGAAGAGGCGCACGCCGTTGACGTGCGGGTCGCGGTAAAGATGGTCGATGCGCGCCGTGTTGAAGGTCGACGCCCGCCGGATCACGCCGTGCACCTCGTAGCCCTTCGACAGCAGCAGCTCCGCCAGGTACGAACCGTCCTGACCCGTGATGCCGGTGATCAAGGCCTTCTTCATGGATTGCTCTTGCCGAGGCTGGCTCCCTCCCACCCTGCCCGCAAGCCTTGAGACCGCGGCGCCACGCCGAGAAGGCCGTTGCGGACGCGCCGCCGGTCGTCACGCTGCCCGCCATGGAGGTCACGCTGCTCGCCGCCCAATCACTCGACGGATTCATCACCCTTCATGATGAGCCCGGCACCGCGTTCGCGTCCGCCGAGGATCAGCGGCACTTTATCGCCGCCCTCCGCACTTACGACGCGTCCATCATGGGCGCCGAGACGTACCGGGTTTCGCGCGACCTGATCCGGGCCCGGCTGGCTTCGCCCCGCCGGCGCGTCGTGCTCTCCCGCACGCCGGAGCGCTTCGCGTCGGACGTGGTGCCGGATCGACTCGAGTTCACGGCGGAGGATCCGGAACGGTTGGTGGCGCGGTTGCGCCACCTCGGCCACCGGCGCTGCTCCCTGCTCGGCGGCGCGCAGATCCATCAGCTGTTCCTTGAGCGCGGACTGGTGGACTTCCTCGAGCTGACCCTTGAGGCCCGTCTCTTCGGGACTGGAACGCCGCTCGTGGGGGCTGCCGTCGATGTCCGGCTGCGCCTGCTGGACTGCGCGCCGCTGGAGTCGAGCGACACGCTCCTCGCGCGCTACCAGGTTCTCCGTCCTTAGTCGGAGTCGGCCGCCTGATGCGCGGCCGTCGCGAGCGCCGGGTGGAGCGCCTGTCCCTTCACGCGCACGCCCCGCAGCTTGTCCATGATGAAGTCGGCGTGCTCCGTCGCCACGTCCACCAGCGTGTGCCGCTGGCGGATGTCGATGCTGCCCACCACGCGCGCCGGAAGCCGGGAGACCCCCGCGATCTTTCCGACGACGTCGCCGGGCTGGATGAGGTTCTTCCGACCGACGTTGAGGAAAAGCGTCGTGAATCCCTCCTCGCGTCCGGTCCGGCCCCGCGGCGGCGCCGTTGGGCGATCCCACTCGGCACGCTCCGGACGCTCCGGGGTTTCCGATCGTTCCGGCGAGGTGGCCCGGACCGGGCGCGTCTCGGCGGGAGCGGACTCGGCCGCGGGCGGCTCGGTGCCCTTCTTGGCGACCGGCGCACGCTCGGGCGCGGCGGGGCGCGGGGCCTTTTCAGAGGAGTCCGCGGCCGGCGCAGTCTCGCCCCCTTGCAGGAGTGCGATGAGCGCCGAGCAGATGTCGGTGCTCGTGAATCCCTCCTCCATCCAGCGCTCCACCAGCGCGTCGTTGCGCCGGAACGAGCCCTGCGACAACAGGCCCCGGACCTTCTCGAAAAGCAGGCTCGCGCGCGCCTCCTCGACCTGGTCGAGCGAGGGAATCGGCGCCCGGCGGATCTTGAGTCCGGCGAAGCGCATCATGCCCTGGAGCTTCCAGAGCTCGCGTCCGGAGACGAACGTGAAGGCCTTGCCGGCCTTCCCCGCGCGTCCGGTGCGCCCGATGCGGTGGGTGTAATCCTCGGCGTCGTTGGGCAGATCAAAGTTGAAGACCACTTCGAGATCGTCGACATCGAGACCGCGGGCGGCGACGTCGGTGGCCACGAGGAACTCGAAGGCCCGGCGACGGAACTTGTCCATCACGCGATCGCGCTGAGCCTGGCTGAGATCGCCGTGCAGGCGGTCACTGGCGTAGCCGCGCGCATGGAGGTGCTCGTCGAGCTCATCCACCATCACCTTGGTGCTGCAGAAGATGATGCCGTAGCGGAAGTCGTACAGGTCGATGACGCGCGTCAGCACGTCGATCTTCGAGCGCCGGTCCACCTCGAAGTACACCTGATCGACCGCCGGTGCGTTGCGGGCGTGGGCCTCAATCTTGATCCAGGCCGGGTCCGCGGCGAAGCGGGTGATCAGCCCGCGGATCGCCGGGGGCATGGTCGCGGAGAAGAAGAGGCGCTGGCGGCCCGAAGGCACGCGCGAGAGGATCATCTCGATGTCCTCGCGGAACCCCATGTCGAGCATGCGGTCGGCCTCGTCGAGCACCACCATCCGCACCTTGTCGAGGTGCAGGGTGCCACGCTCCATGTGGTCGAGGATGCGGCCCGGCGTGCCGATGACGATCTGCACCCCGGCGGCGAGCGCGCGGAACGGCCGCTCATAGGACTGGCCGCCGTAGATCGGCACGGCGTGAAGTCCGCGGGAGAAGGCGGCAAGCCGTCCGATCTCCTCGGCAACCTGGACCGCCAGCTCGCGCGTGGGGCAGAGCACGAGCACCTGCACCTCCTTGCGCTGCACATCGACGCAGGAAATCGCCGGCAGCCCGAAGGCGGCGGTCTTGCCGGAACCCGTCGCGGACTGGCCCACGAGGTCACGGCCGGTGAGAGCCACGGGAATCACCGCCGTCTGGATGGGCGAAGCCTCCTCGAACCCGAGCTTGTCGACCGCACGCAGGAGCTCGGGACTCAGCCCAAGCTCGGAGAAAGGACGCTTTTCCATGGAGGGATCATGCGCAGGGATGCGCTCGGGACGAGCGCAATCTTCGTGCGCGCCGTCCGCGCACCGTGCGCTTTGTCTCGCCTTTCCGGTGGATTGCGCCGCACTGCGGAGATGCCGTTCTCGCAGCTAGGCCTCCATTCCAGTCTCGTTCGTGGTGCTCAGGCCATGGGCTACGCTGATCCCACGCCGATCCAGCTTCGC